>BIFV01000013.1 GCA_003990955.1 Sporomusaceae bacterium FL31 | reverse complement strand
CAGTATTTTCAGGAGCCTTGTGCATACATTGTAAGCCATCAGCAATATCCTGACTTAAGGAAACTAACTCATCACGCTTTTCCTGCCACTGTGTTGCAACCGCTTTTAATAATTCCAAAATTCCAGGACGTCCCCATTTACTGCTTTTCGGAAAATATGTCCCTGCAAAAAACGGCTTTCTATCAGGAGTCATAATGATCGTAAGCGGCCAGCCACCTTGCTTGGTAAGCATTTGACAAATTGTCATATAAATATGATCGACATCCGGCCTTTCTTCCCGATCCACTTTCACAGCAACAAAATGCTCATTAAGGAAATCGGCGACTTCCTGATCTTCAAAAGATTCCCGTTCCATGACATGGCACCAATGACAAGTACTATAGCCGATACTCAGAAAGACAGGTTTGCCTTCTCTGTTTGCCTTTGCAAACGCTTCCGCTCCCCAGGGATACCAATCTACAGGGTTGTAGGCATGCTGCAGTAAGTATGGACTTTTTTCTCTGATTAATCTATTAGACTTTTTGTCCATGAAATCACCCCTAAATATTAGATCATTACCTGGCACAATTATAGTTAGTATGTACAAAAAAGGTATAGGCAAGTGAGCCTATACCTTTTTTCTCACATTTTTTCGAATTATCACTGCCACCGTTTTGATGACATAGATCCATTCTATTCCCGGGAAATATTCTTATATTCGCTCAGCTTCTCATTGAGCTGCCTTGCTTCTTTTTGTCCATCAATATACATCATTGCATATACGGCTGTCTTTACCACAATAATGATGATCACATAGATTAGCATAAGCTCATTATCTACTGCTGGTACCGGTTGAGCAAATAACCAAAGCCATAGTACAACGATGATATCAGCGAATAACGAACAAATAGTAAAGTAAATTAATTGATTCCGTTTTCCTAAATCGAGATTATTTGCAAAAGCAAATTTGTACAATGTAAAGGCTAAAGCGATGATAATAATCTGCCATAGGAGTGATGTATTAATGATCTCTGTTGAATTAACTCCAAGTAATATTGCAGCAATAATTACTAAGCACCCACTAGCTTGAAAAATATCTTTCAATAAATATTTGAAACACTCACTATATTTCATCTGGAAACCCTCCTCACAATCCTAGTTTTCTTTTGAGGACAGGAACATATTGTCTTGAGATAACGACCTTTTCATCATTTAAAAGCAAAGCTTCAAATCTCCCATAGAAAAGCGGGCATACAGAGTTTATCTTTGCGATATTTAAGATTGTTGATTTTGAGGCTCTAAAGAAATCCCCGTTCTCATATATTTTTTCAATCTCATACAATTTGAGTTTTGATTCAAACACCTTCTCTTTACAATAAATAAAGACTTTATTGTCCACTGCTTCAAAATAAAATACATCGTTCGGATCAACAATATGCATGTGCGAGTCTATAAGCCCTACTAACTTTTTAGAAGTTGATTTGATGGAATGAATAAGCTGCATGAATGAGTCATCGACTTCATTACATTTTATGATAATCTCAGGCTCAATCCCTTCGGGTATTTTCTCAATGATAATCTTTATCTTGACCACCCCACCTTCCTTCTGTTTTTAGTATATGTTAGTAGTTTGAGACTTTCAATACGCTATAAGGTAAGCTGTAATATTAGGCATTTAAGCTGCACTTTGTGAAGCTTTATTTAGAGCGGTCTCCCTTTGATTGTCTCTCTAAGCATATACAAAAAGGTATAGACAATGTGTCTATACCTAATATAAAAAACCACTACATTAATTTAGAATGTTTTCTTGCAGTTTCTACCTCACTTTGCGTCTGTATGCTCTTTCGGCGCTCCCTAATCCGCTTGTCGTTATAATGATTTTATAGCATCATTGGATTTGTTTTTTTTAGGAAATGCCATATCTGTTGATTTGACTTCTTTTGCATTGTCTTTTATATCTTTAGGAATTTCAATAGGATCTACTTGATTATATTTTGAATACGTTACCTGCATAGTCAGTGTTGAATTTGTTAGAAAACTTTCAATTGTAGCCCTGTCCTTAGGATTGGCTATATCCAAAAACAATCCGGCCCCTTTTCGAATCGGTTCTGTCAAATCCATCTCGATTTCTTTTACTATTTTAGTTTCTTTATCAACTTTAATTGTATATTTTATATCACCTGCAGCTAATAATCCAAGCCGCCCTATCGCAACCGCCGCAGCCATGTCCTTATCATTAGCGTGATTCAGCTTAACCGCTGCACTCATAGTATCACTTAATTGCATGCTATCTAAAGTTATTTCCATATATTTAAAAGATGGAGTTTCCTTAATCATCTTTGCCTCTTTGATCAACTGCAGCATATTCATCTGAGCAGCAGCCTTTTCATCCGCTGAAAGTTCTTTGGTCAAGGATGGATCGAATGGCACAATCTGTTTGATCCATGTATCGTTACTGAACGAATACACCACCAGATTGGCTTGGTTTTGTTCTATATATTGCTTTAGCATCACTGTATTTTCTTTATTCAACAGGTCATAAAAGGACATCTGTATATCCTGTTTTACACTCAGCGGCTTTTCCTGGACTTCCCCATTGATTGCAGCTTTCATTTCCCCCATCGGAGTAACAGCCTTGATCGTAACATCATAATGTAAGCTGCTTATAGCCATCATATTTTTATATACATCGTTCAAATACGCCTTTTCTGTTGGTAGTTTTTCGCCCGCAGAAGCAAACGAGCTGTTCATCCCCACAAACAATAATCCCCATAATAAAGCAACTCTCCAATTGATCTTTCTCAAGAATCCTATCATATCACTAAGCTCCCCCTTTTATAAATTCCGCTACATCCATACATTACCAATATAAAGTATTTAACTAAAATTTACAATCTAAGATGTTTATTGGACGAGATTATTACATCAATTCTTTGAGTCAGAACTCATTTTCATAAAGTAACACCCATAAATGAGAGTTTCTGTTCTTGGCAGAACGCACGAAAAAAGTCCCACAAAGGTTTTGCCTTTGTGGGACTTTCCGTTATTGCCACCCTGCTTTTATCTTTTATCCTAAGTCTGCTATACTTTGCTGGATCTCCATTAACTGTTTTGCTGGAACCCCGCCATCTAAGGCTGAGAGCAAACTTAAATAAAAGTCATCTGCCTGTTCCGTCATATGCAGGATTAATTGCTCAAACTCGCCTGCGACGACATTTCCATATAGAGCCTGTATCCGGTTCTGCTCATTCTGTAAATATTCATCGGCTGCTATGTTAAGCACACGATAAAGCTCATCACTCATTAATTTGCTTTCATTTTTTTCAAAAAATGATTTGGGGTTTTTAAAGTAAGCCAAGGCTTTTGAAAACAACCCGGACTGAATATCTTGGAAAGCTGCTTCAAAATCAATTTGTGCTTTATTCTCAAATTCAAAAAGAGAAAAAGACAAATCTTGATTCAGCTCACGGATCGTTTCGATCAGTGCGATCTGATACTCTGCCGTTATTTTTTCAGCAAAACGATCTAGTCTTACTGTCGTTGCTCTCAATTCCTGTGCAAATTCAAACCCAATTTGCTCGAGCAATTCGTCAAGTGCATGCTGCAAAGCTTTTTTTAGGTCACGGCCATCATCACGTAATACGCTAGAATTGAAGGCTTCTTTAAAGAAATCATTAAAACGTAAAAAGACTCTCTGTTTCACGTAATAAACCAATACTTCTGTTTGCTGATGCAGACGGCTTTGTAGATTTTGTGCTGTCTGTTGCACGAGTATGGCATTGATTCCCGCTTTCTCTGCTTTGATATTTACCCGCTTTTGCTGCTTAACGGCCGCATCTTCTCTGGTACTATCAATAAGCTTTGCTACTAAACGAGAAACACGACTCAGTTCATTCTCGGATGCGGCAACCGCCAAGTTAGCCAAATCATTGGTAATAAAATGATAAAAAGCCTCCTCAAAAGCTGACATTCCTGAAAGAAGAAGATCTGTCTTTTCTTGCTTTTCTTTCAGTGCTTTTAAGCTTGATAATGGGTATAAATGCGGATTTCTAACGCCATACTTAATGAGCTGCTCATAGACATATTCAATAACGGTTTCTTTTTCTTCCTCGTTATCGGCCAAATCAATGGCGTTGATAATAAAAAACATTTTATCTAATTGGAATGAATCTTTTACACGCCCCAGTTGAATTAAAAACTCCCGATCTGCTTTTGAAAATGCGTGGTTATAGTAGGTTACAAATAGAATAGCATCCGAATTTTTAATAAAGTCAAATGCCACTCCTGTATGACGGGCATTAATTGAATCCGCCCCTGGGGTGTCAACTAAAGTAATTCCTTTACGAGTTAACGGACAATCATAATAAAGATCAATCCATTCGACAAAGCAGGACTTTTCTTCTACTGCAACATAATCACTAAATTCGGTGATCGTTTTTTCCAATACTTTACCTAGTTGCTCGCTAAAGACGGCATATCCACATGCAAATGCCTGTAAAAAAGCATAATTTGTCTTCTCAGCCACACCCAGCTGTTCCAAATTTTCATTAAGTGCTTCTACTTTTATCTTTGCAACAGCTAAACTCTCGGCATGAAAGTCAAATAGTTTCAAGGCATGATTGACATCTTCGAGCATCGCTCGTTCTTCTTTAAGCTTAATGAGAACAGTCCCATGTGAATAGGACTCATTGATCGGCTTAATTTTGCTGATTGCCGCTGTCATTGGATTGGGTGAAACAGGTAAAACCCGCTCCCCAATTAGCGCATTAGCAAAAGAAGATTTACCAGCACTAAATGCCCCGAATAAAGCAACAGTAAAACCTTTGTGATCCAATCTTTCCGCTTTTTCCTTCAGTTCACCGGCAAGCTTCGCAAATCCCGGCAACCCCTGAACAAGCTTCGCGGTTTTCTTCAATTTTTCAGCTGTCTGTTTCATCCGGTCTGATGGTACGGCAGGTAGTGGAATCTTTTCTTTTATGATCGACTCGCTTATCGGGAGAGTCGATTTTTTCTGTACCTGTTCAACATGCCCGGTTTCCCCATAAACGACTTCAAATTCTTCTTCTGCTAAATTAAACAAATGATAAAGGTCATCCTCCACCCCATTTGTCTCGCTAAGCAGCGTTTCGAGCTTGGTTTGCTCAAGAAGCTCGGCTGACTCATATTTTTTCACCTGTTCAAGTGCAGTGATATACCGTTCCAAGCTTGCTGATTTTTCGCTTAATCGTACTTGGATGGCTGCATTTCTATCCTGCAAAGCATTTAGTATTTCAATCTTAAACTCAGCTAAATTGCTTTTAGCAATGCGTTTAATTTGATTTGCAACATCATCCGTATAATTTAATACAGTATCATCCGATAAGAGCGCTCCCGTTTTTACAGCCGCAGCTAATAATTCGCTTGAAAAATCAACAGTAAAGCTCTGAATTTTGGCAAATAGTTCTTTATTTTCGACCCGCTTTGCTTTTAAAAACTTTAACAGAAAATCACGAAGATGCCACTCTAGCTGTGATTTTGTTTTTTCGAGTATGCCCTGGTAAAAAATTTTCAGCCTTTCTTCTCTTTCAGCTAACGTCTTTTGTTTGGTAAACAGCCAGCCAACCTTAAATCCCGATTGACATGACTCAAGATAGCTTTCGGCAAGCGCCCTGGTTTGAAAAGGCATTAAATAGCTATTGGCCATGATTTTATTGACTTCGGCATCAAAGTCACGCTCTGCAGTTTCGCCGCCCTCGTCTAAAGCGTTTTTATCCTCAATCAATCGGTTGTAGTTATCCGTTAACTCTTCCTGCTCCTTAACCGATAATTCATTTAAAATATCCCTGAATGGCCGGAGCTCCTGTTCATTCTTTTTCTTTGTTAAATCCAAATGGTCTTTGACAATTTTTTGCAGCGAATGAAAAATAGATTGAAGGAGCAGGCTGTCCTTCTCCTTTAACCGCTCCGCCAAAAAGGCCTGCAGCTCTGGAAATTGATTATATTCATGTTCATCTTGTTTTAAAGATGTATAAAAAATATCAGCTGGTTTTACTCCCCATGATGAGAATGCTTCAACCACACTTGTTTTAAATTCCGAGAAGGTAAGTTCCTGATCCGAATGCTTGTCCACCTGGTTAATCACAAGATAAACTTCTTTGCCGGCTTCGGTTAGCTCTTTGGTGAACATAAAGTTCAATTCAGATTGGACATGATTATAATCCATGACATAAAAAATCAAATCAGCAAGGTGAATGGCGGATTCTGTGGCAATGCGGTGCGCGTCATCTGCAGAATCAATACCAGGAGTATCCATAATAACAGTTTGGCTTGGCAGTTTAGAATCAGAATGGCTAATTTCAATTGCATGGATTTGATCCCCATCCTTGCAATAATTTTTAACCATTTTATAATCATAGGGAGCAAGGTATAAACGAGGTTTTTCGTTCTTAAAGAACACCTTTGCATACTCTTCTCCTGCTTTGACTTTTACAAGGTTGGCACTGGTTGGAATTGGGCTTGACGGTAGTAAATTTTCTCCTACCAAGCGATTAATAATCGTTGATTTACCCGCAGAAAAATGTCCGCAAAATGCAATGGCAAATTCTTCATTGACTAATTTACCTGCTAATTGCTTAACCTTCCCAGCATTCTCCTGATCATTGTGTTCTACTAAATATTCATAAGCAGCCAAAAGCCTGCCCTTTAATGATCGAATTGTCATTTGACGATTCGCAGTTTGAATCATAAACAAATTCCCCTTATAACAAACTTTGTAATACGTTTTATTTTATACGATACAGCTAGTAATGAGCAATGTTATGTTTTCCATTTAGGTGCAGTGTCGTGCGTGAATTATAAAAATCAAGATCAAAAAACCCGCAAAATTCGCGGGTTTCTTGATGATAGAGCATGTAAATTTTTAATAGAAAATGTTGTTTTATTCGACTAACAAGACGGAGCTTGCTTGAGTTATATGGGTCATTTTGTGGTTAACCCTTTACTTTTGTAATAAAATCGTTTTTTTTACATGACCTTATAGAATTTGTTCAGTTTATTGCAGCCAATCTTTTGGAATAGGTCAATACAGTCCTGCGGTGACTTTCCTTAGGTTTAACTCTAATAGCAGGGGATTAATTTTATCATGTAGAATAATATTTTTTGTGTAATAATTTGTAAATCAACTGGGAGTAGCTATGAATTCTATTAGTGTATGGGTGCTTTGCTCATCAATTGGAACCGTTTCGATGATTCTTGTCTACATATACCTGTATATGTCATACCGTGAACGCTTCATGGGTTTATGGGCCGTAACTTGGATCGTCCTTCTTTCAAGGTATCTGCTTTTTGATACAGGTCTACTTCCCTGGAAACAGTCCCTCATTGGCCTAACCACATACCAATTACTGATTTTTATCAGTATTCTAATGTTTGCATGGGGTACTTGCTTATTTATAAACAAACCTTTTAATAAATTATGGCTGTATATCACTGCTATCCTCTTTTTCGTAACTGTCGTTTTAAATGTTCTAAGCTCATCTCTTATCTATAAATTGATACTCCCTATTTTCTATGGATGCTATGTATGCATATGGCTTGGTTTAATTTTCATCCGTTTAAAGCTACCGGGATACGGACACCTCATCACCGGTTATTCCTTTATCCTATGGAGTATTCTCAACTTCTTGGCGCCTTTTTCCTTAGGTGGTGCATGGTTCCTTCCCTGGTCTTTCACTATTGGGGGACTGCTTCGTCTTGCCATTGCTATCGGTACATTAATGGTATACTTGGAAAAAACCAGAACAGACTTGGTCATGAATGAGAGTAAATACCGGTTATTGGCGGAAAATGCCGTTGACGTAATCTATCATTATCAACTTCTGCCTGAAGAAAAGCTTCAGTATATTAGCCCCTCGGTTTTGACCTTAACCGGCTATACCCCGGAAGAATATTATGCCGATAATAAGGTGGCTGTCAGCTTAATCCACCCCGATGATTATTCGACATTTGACAATTTTATTAAAAACTGGCCCAAATCTGCCGAAATACCGCTCACATTGCGCCTTGTTCGGAAAACTCAAACAATCCTGTGGCTCGAACAAAAATGCATTCCCCTTTATGATGAAAACGGCCAGATCGTTGCCTTAGAAGGAATTATTCGCGATATTACCATGAGAAAAAACATGGAACAAATGACAGCAATGATTGACCGGATGAATATGGTAGGCAATATGGCGGCAACTGTCGCTCATGAAATAAGAAATCCTATGACCACTGTTCACGGCTACTTACAAGTTATGCAAACAAGGGAAAAGTACCGGGATGATAAAGACAAATTCGAATTAATGATAGCAGAATTAGATAGAGCTAATACCATTATTCGGGAATATCTTTCTTTATCCCGAGAAAGAGTACCTAATTTCAAAACATGCTCTTTGAATAATATCATTGAGACGTTATTCCCCTTAATTCAAGCAGATGCTATTTCTTCAAAAGTAAAGGTCCATCTTGATCTTGGTAATATTCCCGAATTGCTGCTGGATGAAAATGAAATACGGCAATTGCTGCTCAATTTCGTACGCAATGGTATAGAAGCGATGCCTCAAGGCGGGAACGTCATTGTTCGTACCATTTTGAACGACAGCAATATTATCTTGTCCATCAGCGATCAGGGCACAGGAATTCCGCCCCATCTTCTTGAGCAGTTGGGAACACCCTTTATCACTACTAAAGATTCAGGGACCGGCTTAGGACTTCCCCTTTGTTACCAAATAGCCAAACGACACAATGCCACTATTAAATTTGATACAGGTGAAGAAGGAACTACCGTTTTCATCTGCTTTAGCTAGTCGATGGATAAAATTCATATATTTAACCTTTTTCAGCAAGTAAACTACTCGCTGAAAAAGGTTTTTTTATTTTTCAGCGAGTCTTTCGCTAATCAGCCTCCATCATTTTACATTTTTCGAGGATTTCTACAATTATTTTCGTATTTCTCAATATGGAGGTGATCGCCATGAGGATGTAATATCCCGGTGAAATGATAACTTACGCCAAAACTACTATGAAGGAGAGATACCTATGTTAAACAGAGAGCAGAAAACAGCATCCCTTTCAACGGAAACTCCAGAAAAATCAATTAAAATCAGCATAGCTGAAACTCCGGCGGAAAAAAGGGAAATATACCGTTTCCGTTATCAAACCTACGTTGAGGAAATGTCTAAACATATCAAAGGAATAGACTATACAAATAAGCTGCTATTTGATGATATGGATGACTGGGGCTTGATATTATGCGCAAAAGTCGGCTCAGAGCTTATTGGCACCGCCCGGATCAACATCGGGAAAATTAAGGACTTTTCAAAAGAAGTAGCTACATTTCTATCTTTGAAGGCCTTTCAGGATTGTTATACCGACCAGAACAAACAGAAGTTTTCCTTTGTTACAAAAATAATGGTACATCCTTCATATCGAAACTCGCCTGTGTTTTACATGCTTATCGCAAAGTGCTATGAACTCGCCTACAGTAACCAGATATACTTCATATTTGGCATCTGCAATTACCATTTGATACGGATTTACGAGAAATTAGGCATGCACCGATATTGCAAAAATTTCGAACTTTCGGGTTACGGCCTACAAGCTCCTATTGTCCTGCTTGTCAATGATATTCAACATTTACGTAATATACACTCCCCTTTTTATCGCATTGCACGTCAAAGAGGAACATTAGATACTCAATCAGTCGAATGGTTTCATGAAAAATTTACTAAGCACTCACGCTTTGTCAATAGCCAACTAATAACAGAGGAAGATTTATGGTCGATTTTGTGCAATCGTTTGGGTTATCCACCAAATGAAGCCATAACAATACTCCATGAATTATCAGTAATCGAGGCTAAAAAATTTCTCCACTGCTGCGCCAGCTTGATTCCGTTCGATCCAGAAAATATGCTTGTAAATCAAGGCGATGTCAGTTATTCGTACAATATACTGATTTCCGGCAAGTTAAGATCGCTGACTTTCCTTCGTCCAGTGAAAGAATATAGCATACCTGGACAACGCTTCGGCGCGAACGGATTAACTGAGCACAATAAGCATACCGAAGACATTATAGCCATTGATTCTGGCGAAATACTAATATTGTCCGGAATTGCTTTTCAGCGATTCTATCACACCCATCCAGAAGTCGCCCATAAAATCACTAAACGGACTATTAACTTACGTGGAAAAAGCGAGTCATAAACTATTTTTACAAAACATTTTTTTAAATCGAATCACTTTAACCGCCGCTACATTTTATCAAGTGTAGCGGCGGTTAATCTTCCAATATAGAATGTTCCTTAAAAATGAATATGGCATCACAGTCATTAAAAAATTATTTACAAGTTAAACAAACAAAAACGCATTTCACCAAAAGTGAAATGCGCGATTTTATAATGCGGCAAAATCTATTGTTATTTCCTGTCAGTGATTGCCTGAAACTAAGTTAACCCATGTAACAAAAGCATTTACATACTGCTGGAGGAATTCCTTGGTCCTTTCGTTGGTCACGGCTCCTTTTTCATCTAAGAGGGATGCAACATTACCAATATAGGCTTCCGGCTGTTGCAGCAAAAGGACATTTAGAAAAACCATGGATTGACGCAAATGATGATTCGCACCAAAAGCGCTTAAGCCTCCGGGAGAAACGCTGATAATACCTCCGGGCTTACCATTCCAAACGCTTTTTCCATACGGCCTTGAGCCAACATCCAGTGCGTTCTTCAGAACAGCCGGAATGGATCGGTTGTATTCCGGCGTCACAAAAAGGAATCCATCCACTTGCTTCACTTCATCACGAAATTTCGTCCATGCCGCAGGCTCAGTCCCATTTTCCTCCAAATCCTGATTGAACAGTGGAAGTTCTCCCAGCCCAATCATGCGCATTTCAAATTCTGCGGGAACCAATGACGACACAAAGTTTGCAATCGTTTTACTGAAAGACCCTTCCCTCAAGCTGCCGACAAAAACACCAATTACTTTTTTACCCATAGTAATCTCCTCCCCAAATTTAAATTTTTCTGTTTAATCCGAAACAGCAAAACGGTCATCAACATGGAGGTTCTTCAATTTCATCCAGAATAGCGGCGGCAATAAGCACAGTTTCCTTCTTCAAAGAAAAATATTGCTAAATATTGCTATTATTCTATATGCCGAATTATTTTCCCTACTAATCTAGTAAAATACTTTATTACCTACGAGCCTGGACTCTAATTTTTTATAACTGTTACAAGTCACAAGATGCCAACAAATCGAATCTCTTAAAGACTATTTGTGATTATAGCTCTGTTCCATCATCGACGCGAATGACGATGCCAGTTCAGTGTTTTTTCAGCCCGTTTGAAAAGGTTATTCACCAATAGCAAGGCAAAAACCCCCATGATATATAGTAATGAAATGGCTGTGTCTTTTTGTCCATTACTCCAAACCACAGCTGCTCCAATTCCAGTACCAGCTAATAAAATAGTCCACATAATGCGATTTGCTAAAGTCTCCTGAAAGCGTAACTGTCTCAAAACAGGCCCCATTTCCACCTTGACCTGGACATCCCCAGCACGAAAATCTCTTAAAGTCTGCTCTAGTAAGGGCGGAATCTCCAGCCCTGACAGCGCTAGTTGTTTTGCCTTCTGCCAAACCAATTGCAAAGGTGAAAGGTCTTGACCAAGAACCTGTTTGGCATAAGGTTTAATTACTGCCAAAATATTCATATTGGGATCTAACCCTGTAGCAATCCCTGAAAGTGTGCCCACAGCTCTCCCCAGAAAAGTATAATGTACAGGAATTTGAAAAGGCTGAGAATAAATAAACTCACGTAATTCTTCTAGGAGTCCATCAATTTTCAGTTTGCCTAGTTCCTCCAACTGCATATCTTGAAGACCAATCAATAATAAGGCAATTGCTTTTTGCAGACTCAAGAGATTGGCTGTTGGTTTAATAAAACCTAGCTCTTGCAGTGCACGGGAAACCTCTTCGGCATTACTGCTGATTACGCCACTAATCAATTTGCGGACAGCCTTTTTGTTCTGCTCTGTAATCCTGCCTACCATGCCAAAATCAATAAAAATAATTCCGCCATCCGACCTCACAAACAAGTTACCTGGATGAGGGTCAGCATGATAAAAGCCGTGTATCAACGCTTGTTTGAGGTAAGCATCAAGTAAAATTCCCGCCACGGTCTTAGGGTTAATTCCTGCTGCTAGCAAACCTGCACGATCAGTCACCTTATACCCCGTGACGAACTCTAGCGTCAACACTCGCTGTCTTGAATATTCCGGATAAACAGCTGGCACAGAAATCATTGGATCGTCTTGAAAATTCGCCCGAAACTGTTCAAGATGATTCAGTTCCTGCCGATAGTCAAGTTCTTCACAGATGGTAGCACTAAATTCAGCATAGATAGCATCAAAATCTGCATACTTCTCCCATTTAGTAAAGACCTTTAACATCCAGATCACGCTTCGAAAAGCAGTAAGATCGATTTCAATAATCTTCTCAATATCTGGTCTTAGTACTTTGACCGCCACCATTTCGCCAGACAGCAAAACAGCTTGGTGTACTTGTCCAAAGGACGCAGCAGCAATATGATGCTCATCAAACTCGGCAAATACAGCTTCAACCTTACTGCCAAGTTCTAACTCAATTACTTCTTTAATTTGCTTACTGCTTACAGGCGGTACCTGATCCTGCAGCAGAGTCAATTCTGAAATATATTCCACCGGAAGAACATCAATACGAGTACTGAAGAATTGCCCTACCTTTATCATCAGGCCCTGAAGTAGCAAAGCAGTCTCCCGAAAGCGAATTGCCTGATTACGATAAAGCTCCGGTAATCGAGCCTCCATTTTGACTCCAAATATTTTACGCATAAGATTATACCAGGCAATCTCTAATAGAAAACCTGCAAACAACCTGAAAACCGCCCATGTTCGACGGATTTTAGAAGAAGATATCATAGTTTCAGCTCCCATCAGAATGCCATTGTTATATTTTGAAATAACAAGACTGCCTTTGCTGTCTCTTTCATCAATCATTTCGTCAATTCCTAAAAAACTGCACACGCTAAGTATGCGCATACAATAGTTCTCAAAAAAAATCCTTGCTCTTAAATGCTATTATTGATTGAATACAATCATTTCATCCACATCACGAATAGAATACGGCTGAGCCTATACACCTATCCTCAGTCTTGCAATCTTGCAATCTTTTAGATAGCTTGTCCAAAGAAGCTTGAATATAACGTTCACTCTTATTGCCAAATGCTCAGTAGAAAGGACCTCTGTCACGGGGACGGTTCCTTTGACACTCGCATTGCCCTATGCTACAATAAAGCCGGGTAATACGCTAATGCAGATAACCAGCTGTGCTAGACAGAAATCATTATTACCGACAGACTACTAAAAGGAGGAAATCATGAAACTATTTACCTTGCGCCTTTTGCTGATACTGAGTTTACTCATAGCCTTCGGAACAGTCGGTTCTGCCTGGGCAGAATCTTCTAATGAGATGCCTTCAGTTAACTTAACCGTCGAACAATGGACAGGACATAATTTTACGTTTCTTGCTTTACCCGCTGATAAGCAATCTGCCGGATACGATATTTTTACAGTCGATCAAGCTTCCCGGGGATTTAAAGGGGACGGATCAGTTCGTATTCCTTATGCGCAACATGCTGGAAAGCAGGTTACAGTTACAGAAGTTGTCCCTTATCCTGCCGGTCCCAATCAGCAGGAGTTTCTAGTCTACATGACGGCAAATGATACAGGAGAAAAATTGGTTGGCCGTACCATGCGTGGCCAATTAGAAGGCTTAGTATTAACAGCAGATCTAACGAATGCCAGAAAACAGTTTTTAGGTAAAACTGTTTACCCAAAGCTTAGAAAGCTAGCAGGAGTGTATGTTCCGGGTTCGGATCAAACACCTGAGGCAGTGCCAATTCCAATCGGCAGTCCAGTTACAGTGGTTGATGTATATGCAGGCAATCAGTCTCAAGAGCCAATCTGGTTAGTTGTTTCATTTAATGGAGAAAAAGCAGTATTGCCTATTGCTTACAGTTGGACCAACATTCCCGTTAATGCCTGGACTGGAACGTCTCCATGGCAAGAAACTTTGTTTACCGAAGATCCGCGACTAAGTCTCGGCTGGTCCCATAGCTTGTGGTATCAGATTGAGAACGGCAATGTTGAGAAAGGTATGACAAAAGAACAAGTAATGCTTAGCTGGGGTAAACCACTACGCTCAGAGGCAAATGACTCCATTTGGACTTATGGCAATAAACAACTTCGCTTCGCCGGAGATGTGGTATCCTCAATGGAAACTATTCAAGACAATCAATAACCAATAGGATATTAGCAATCAGAAGAATCGTCCCCTATCGTAAATACTTCAAAATTTCGTGGGGGACGGTTCTGCTGACACCATGAATCAAGCAAAAACAAAGTGGGTGATAGCAGTGGCCAGACAGGCAAGAAGTAAAGGTACAACAGGAATATATCATGTGATGTTGCGTGGCAACGAACGCAAGGCGGTATTTCTGGATGAGGATGACAAGAAGAAGTTTATAGATATTATGCTGCAAAAGAAAGATGGAGCAGCTAGCCTCCTATATGCCTATTGTGTTATGGATAATCATGTTCATGTGGTTATTCAGGAAGGTGAGCAGTCGCTAGAAAGGTTTATGAAGCGAATTGGTGTAACCTATGCGGCTTATTTTAATAAGAAATATAATCGGATTGGACATGTTTTTCAAGATCGTTTTCGCAGCGAGACAATTGAAGATGACACTGATTTGCTTAGCGTGATACGTTATATACATAAGAATCCTTTCAGCTCTGAACTGAGCCCAACACCAAACTATCCCTGGAGTAGTTATCCTTCCTATATGGGATATGTGGAAATTTTTCCGTTATTGCCCGAAATGGAGAATATACTTAGTCAATTCTCTTCGAATAGAAACAATGCAATACAACGTTTTGGTAAATTTCATTTGGCAGAAGAAACGCAACGCCTCTTCTTAGATATCGTAGATGAAGCTGGCGAGAATTCGGAAGAAATTTTAGAAAGTTTCTTACAGAGCCATTCAATATCAATTGAAGACTTACAAAAAAATGATCACCAACTTATCTTGACGGAATTGATACATATACTAATTGCCAAAAGCAAAATCTCATACAGGCAAGTAGCTCAATTGATAGGAGTCAACCGGGAGAAAGTGAGAAAAAGTGCAGCATGTATAATTACTTAATCTTATCCGGGTTTACACAGCGTGTCAGTTTTATACCTTCAACGGATTGAATTGCAGCAAAAGCACTAAACAAAGAACCAGAAATATCTTCGAATTGAGATATTCCTGGTTCTTTACATTTATCATTACGGGTGTCCTAGTTTAACTGGCTAAATTGATTTTTCTCAACGCCTATTTGCTTTTATTAAACAGATTTATCTTCGTAAGAAATAACTTTGCTACTTTTTAATAGTGGAATGGTAACCGTAAATTTTGTCCCTTTTCCCAACTCACTCTCCACATCGATTACCCCTGCATGCTTTTCAACAATCCACTTAGCAATAGAAAGCCCCAAGCCTGTTCCACCGGAATCCCTTGATCTAGATTTATCTTCACGAAAAAACCGATCAAATATGCGTGGAATACTCTCAGGAGCTATGCCAACCCCCGTATCCAACACACTTATTATGGCATTTCGATTAGACTTATAGCAATGAATGCTAACCTGTCCACCTACAGGCGTGAACTTAAAGGCATTATCAAGCAAAATTACAATTAATTGATGCACTCTATCCTTATCCACTACGACGTTTACATCAGCTTCAACATTCGTTATGAAACTGATATATTTGATCTCTTTAAACACTTCAAAATTTCTGGCAACCTCATTAACTACATCACTCAAGTTTATTAAACTTAAGCTTAAATCAGATTTGCCGGAATCCGATCTCGCCAATGTAAGTAAACTTGAAATTAGCTTGATCATTCGTTTTGTCTCTTGCATGATCGTATTGATCCTATGGCATTCTTCCCGAATAGTCTCATCTGGATACCGCAGCATCAGTTCTGCATTACTATATATTCCCGTCAACGGAGACCGTAATTCATGCGATACGTCCGAAACAAATTGTTGCTGTCTTTCCCAGGATTCCTGAATGGGAATCATAGCACGTTTAGCAAGAAAAAACCCGGCTAAGATAATACCAAAGACACTTAGAACTCCGCCACCGATAATAAGCCATAAAAAGTTATGAAGCAATTGCACCTCAGAATCTACAATGCATATGACAAAAATAGATTCTACTCGAAAATTCGTAGAAATTTCGTAAAGGTCGTCTTGATAGGTATAGGGCCATCTCATTATTCTGTAAACATGGCCAGCATATTCTTTTGTGTTCAATTCGCTCACTTCAATATCAGAAGTAATCTCATCGATATTTTTCAATTCATTTTCACGAAAAGGAATGGGATTCAAGGTACGCCCATCCCTACTATGGATTAATACAAAAATTCGCGGATCAAAGATTGGATGTTCAAATGGAATAACGATTCCGTTCACTATTCTAAACCCCATTGCGTGTAAACGCATAGCTTCATCTAATCGGTCAAATATCCTATAAGAGAGATATCCATAAAGAATTGAAGTAAATAAAAAGTAAATAATCAGAAAAACAAATGAATTTATAACGGTCAATCTCGTTAGCGTACGTTGGAGCATACTAATTCTCCTTCAGCATAAAACCAACACCACGAACGGTTTGAATTAACGTGTCCAGACCAAATACAATGAGTTTTTTACGTAAGTAATGTATATACATATCAATAATAGCAATCGAGATATCAGATTCCAATCCCCAAATCCGATCGAAAATTTGATCCCGTGTAACGATCTGTTCCTTATTCAAGATTAAAAATTCTAGGATTTCATATTCCTTGTTGGTTAGACCGAGGGGCTGATCGTTAACAAAGCCATCCTTTACTTTACTATTTAACGATAAGCTCGCATAATTTATTTGGTCGTCTATCATTAGATTACCTTTGCGGCGCATAAGGGCTTTTATTCGAGCTAATAATTCTCGCATAGCAAAGGGCTTCACCAAATAATCATCTGCTCCCGCCTCTAAGCCTATGACACGGTCATCGATGCTATCCTTTGCTGTCAGAAGCAAAATCGAAATAGTGCAGCCATTATTTCGCAGTGTCTTAACAATCTCTAAGCCGCTAATCTCAGGCAACATAATATCTAGCACAATTAAGTCATGAATTTCTTGCTTGGCTAAATACAGTCCCTCTTCGCCAGTCGACGCTTGATCTACCAAATAATCTTCCCCGGATAAAATTGATACCGTCGCTTCTCTCAAGATATGGTCATCTTCAATTACAAGTATTCGCATTTTCAACCTCTTTAGTTATTATTCTATGCCTAGTATGCTCATGATCTTGAGAGACATGTTTTCTTATCTACTGAAATTTAAAAGCCAGCATCGAAAAGATGCTGACCTAATACTACGAAGCTTCGTATTACTTACTACAATAAGTGCTTTTCTACATTGACTCGACTTCTCTTATAACGCACTATTAGGCTATTACCTGTCAAAGACCAAGATTATAAACCCTGTTGGCGTTGTCAAAAAACACTTTATCATGATGCTTTTCTGGAATAATATGCGCAACAAACTCAATATAATTGGTGATATTCGCCAGCGGCCAATCTGTTCCATATAATACTCGGTCATAGGCATCCAGATATTCCAGCCAGTCCTTTATAAATTGAATATAACCATGCTTTTTTATAAAGAACTCCGGCATGCTGTTGATCTTACCTTCCAAAATCCCTGACAGGTCAGCGGTTACATTTTCATTTTTCTCCATAACTGCGACAGCATCTACAATCCAAGGATTTCCCATATGACACATCACAAACTGAACCTGAGGATAGAGTACCGCAGCCTCATCCAAGGTCATAGGATGACTGTATTTCAATAGAGCATGACTCGTAGCTGTTAATCCAGTATGTACTGCCACTGGTTTTTTATATTGCATGGCCAGTTGGTAAAACGGGTCCAGTACCGAATCGTAAACATAAAAATGATTGTAACCCGGATATAGCTTAATGCCCACACAATTCATGCTTTGCAGATGTTTTTCAACCAAATATGCTTGCTGCACCACCTCTTCTTTGTTAAAACATGTACTGTCCAGCCCAATACAATAGCTAAGATAATCTGGGTAGTCGTGTTCGCTCAGCTGCAAACTCCGGTTACCCATCACCACACCATGAACAATGTTATGTGCAGCATATTGCTCTTTCAGATGCGCACTGGTATTTTTATGGCCCGCTAATTCTGCAATCTGGTCAAAATAGGGATCTTGGCAGAAGTGAATGTGGGCATCAATAATTTTCATTCGGCATTAGTCCTTCCTCACATGTTTTTCTTATACGGTTATTCCTATCCTTATATATGCAGCCTGTTTTGTGGAGAGCAACGCATACAGCTTTACTTTATCATACCATCGCGCACTACTAATGAGAAGTAGTATCACTCTGCTTAACACCTTTTACGGTCAGCAGTATTTTTTTACTGATGTTAATATATTTTCCCCTAATTGTAAATAGCCAAAACAAAAGAAGCTCTTTTGGTTAGAGCTTCTAAAAAATTCTATCTCTTCCTAGCTATAGTAATTACTTTTGCGGAGATCTAGAACAGGCTTTTCAACAAAGGCTGCCCGCAGCAGCCTATTTACAGGGTTAATTTTAATCCCTGGGATATTCTGGTGCCAAGCTCACGGTCAGTTCGCATAAAATGTTCAATCATCCTCCTTTGAATAGGTTCATAAGCCTGACTCAAGGTTTCTATCATATTTGAAATCAAATGTTTCTTTTCCACTCCTGACATATTTCGATATCTATACCCTGCCTGATAATAATTGTCCCCTGCTAATTCCTGTCGTGCCACACACCCTGAGACATATTCCTTTGGGGGATTTCCTTTTTCAGGTGCCTCCATAGGCAAGCCTCTACCCAGCGTATTCGGTAAATAGTTGGCGACATCATCGTTGTATTTGATGCGCATGGCTCCATCCTGCATTTTGTTATCAACCGTTCTTCTAGGCATATTTACCGGAAGCTCCAAATAATTTGCACCGATCCGGTATCTTTGGGTATCACCATAGGGAAAGATACGCCCCTGCAGTATCCTATCATTTGAAAATTCTATTCCAGGTACAATCGCGGCAGGTGAAAACGCAGATTGCTCAACTTCCGCAAAGAAATTCTCAGGATTTTTATTTAGAACCATTCTACCTACCGGAATCAATGGATACAAACTTTCCGGCCAAATATAAGTAGAGTCCAAGATATCAAAAGGCTGCTCGCCTTCAGACTCAACTTTTATTGTTTGTATCCGCATTTCAAATTCGACAGACTGACCTGCCGCAATGGTATCAAACAAATCCCTGCTTGCCACATCAGGATCAGTACCTGCCAGGCGAGCCGCAGTCTTGCTGTCTATGCATTCAACACCCGCACAAGGTTCCCAGTAATACCGAACAAATACTTCTTCCCCCCGCAGATTAACCCATTTATAGGTATTGACTCCGAAGCCTTGAATCGTTCTATAGCTTTTGACGGTACCAATGTCTGCAAATAAATAGGTAAGAAAGTTCATGGACTCAGGCCTTAATGACATGAAATCCCAAAAACGGCTGGCCGCTATTGGCCCTCCTCGAACATTGTTTACTGGATCCGGCTTCAAGGCATGAACGAAGTCCGGAAATTGCAGTGGATCTCTTAATGGGAATACCGGAAGATGGTTGCCAACAAGATCATAATTCCCCTCTTCTGTATAAAATTTCACGGCAAATCCACGAATATCACGCACTGTATCGGCGCTCCCCACCGATGCACCGGCTACCGAAAACCTGGTAAAAACAGGCGTTACTTTTTCAGTATTTTGCAAAAAATTTGCCTTGGTCAAGTGAGCGAATGATTGATAAGGTACAAAATAACCAAAAGCGCCGGCGCCTTTCGCATGCAAAACTCTTTCAGGTATTCGCTCCCGGTCAAAATGCGCAATCTTCTCCAGATAAACAGTATCTGTAAGGAGAATAGGCCCTCTTTCCCCTACAGTTAAGGAATGTTGATCATCAACAACTGGTGCCCCCTGATTGCTGGTCAGATAACGTTTGGTCATATTCCTTCACCTTCAAATTACAAATTCTAGTATGTTATATTCGATTTATAATTATTTTAGAATAAACTACCTTTGACCTAGTAGTGAGTCTAATCGCTTACCACTGTCCCGTCTCGTTTCTGCTCCCTGCATACGCTCAAACAGCAGAAAGCCCCTACGTGCGTAGTTTGGGGCTGGATCTTCAGGAAAAAAAGTTGTAGGACGACGTGGTTATTGACATGAGGTGATTTAGCAAAGAGGGATTTTTAATGGATAGGGCTGCGATAATGTTAAAATCCATAAGTTATTGTTCATAGCTTTCATACAAACGTTCCGCAAGTATGGAAATAACAAATTTTGCCGCTTGATCATCATCACTAAATTCCTGAATTACTTTCCATTGCAATGTGTGCTGAGGCCACTGATAGATTTTATTGCCCTGGAAGTCATAAAGCACTTCACCGTCTGAAGCAAACTGATAATTTCTAATATCAATATGTAACTTATGTTGCATTGATTTTACTCTCGAAAAGTCGACATCCCTAGCAAACTCCTGATTTTTTTGAATTCCTTGCATGATTGCCGTAAAAAAACCAGCACCAAAAGGCGTAAGTTCATATTTTGCAGTTGCTGAAACAACAACTTTTTTTTGATCAATACTGTCAATGTCAATAAAGTATGTACCAAACCCCTGCTTGGTATAAACTTCCTGCCAATTCGCGGCAAACACACTCGGACTGTACATCAGACTAATAAGAGCAATTAAACAAACCATGATTGAGCGTTTTATCACATATGATTCCCCCTACAAAATTCCACATGAGAGCTATTTGCACAATATAGATAGTTTAATAATTTACATGAACATCATAAATTCCCTGCAAATAATAAAAACCAGCAACTTAGTTGCTGGTTTTTGACTGAAAAACATCATCTTGACACAAATAAAGAAAGTAATGTAGGTATTAATTCGTTTCGGCTTTTACGCTGACAATGCGATAAATAAATATGGTGATCATTGCGATAAATACGAGCAATCCGAGCCAGTCGGCTGTAGGGCCAAATTCTTTGCCTACAAGTGTCAGCGGTGAATCGCTGCCGCCGCTCGACACAGAAAAAACAATGATAATAGCAATAAGAACCCCCATTAAACTTTCGCCAACAATAAGTCCTGACGCAAAGAGTACCCCATGGCGGTTACAAAGCTCCACATCGGCCTCGGTGTTTTTCGGACTCCGTTTCATAGCCCGGTTATGCAGGTATCGGCAAACAAAATAACTCATAACAGCACCGATAACAAGCGGCATTTCCAATGTTGGCGGCAAATAAATCCCCATGCCTACGGCTAACGGTGGCAGACAGTATCTAGCCGAATTCTTTTTCAGCAGTAAATCTATAATAATGATGACAACCCCAACTCCGACACCAAAAAGAATATAATTCCAATCCAAATTATGACTAAAAATCCCTTTGGCTATCGTAGTCATCAAAGTTGCCTGCGGTGCAGACAGAACTTGACTTTCGTCCATTCCAGCACGCGGCATCGCTCCGACAAACCCATACGCTTCATATAACAAATTCAATACTGGTGCGATGGCAAAAGCTCCAACAATACAGCCTAGTAATAATGCAACTTGCTGTTTCCATGGGGTAGCCCCGACCAGATAGCCAGTCTTTAAATCTTGCAAATTATCGTTAGAAATTGCAGCGATACTGACAATAACACTGGTCATAAAAATAGCTAAGGCAATAGCAAATTTACTGCCTGTTTCGGTATCAAACAGACTGACTGCAGAACCGATGCCTAGTACAACCAGCGAGGATATAATAATTCCTAAAATGCCGATCCCTGAAATTGGGCTGGCCGATGTACCGATTAATCCAGCCATATAACCACAAGCTGCAGCCACAAAGAACCCCATAAAGAAAGAAATGGCAACACCGGCAGCAACGAACATCCAAGTGACCCCAATTGACAGATTCGCATCCGCAATAAAGGAATAAAACGTTCCCAGTAAACCAATAACAATAACACTTAAAACCATTGCTGTCGTTTTAGGCGATAAGTCGGTATCCATGCGGTGCAAACTTTTGCCGGTTTCAGAACGCCCCATAGCTTGTATCGAGATACGCATCCCATCTATGATTGGCTTCACTAGCGTAATCAGCGTCCAGATCGCTGCAATCCCAATCGTACCAGCACCGATCAGACGCACTTTTTGGGCCCATACAGCGGAAGCAAAGGCACTGGCACTTTGACCAACTGCCGGTGACAGCACCGATGTAAGGTATGGCACAAATACACCCCATGACAAAATCATTCCCGCTAACATGGCCATACCACTGGCAATACCAATCAAATAGCCTGCTCCTAGTAAGGCAGAGGAAAAGCCAAGCGGCAATTGCGAAGTGATTTTACCGAAGGTGAACCAATAGTGAGCACCTGATGAGATAAAGTGAAAACCATCCGCACATAAACTGATAATAGCCGAAACCAAGCCGCCAGCCATAATGTCTTTTACACCATTCGCTTTGCCTCCAGCCGCATGACTGCCTACCTTCAAAATTTCTGCAGCAGCCAATCCTTCTGGATAAGGCAGATCACTGTTGACAATCATCGCCCGGCGTAATGGAATAGTGAATAATACCCCTAAGCTACCGCCACAAGCACAAATCATCAAAGTCTGCCAAAAAGCAAATCCCTGCCAATACCCCATCATCAATAAGCCAGGAATAATAAATATAACTGCCGATAAAGTTCCTGCTGCCGATGCTTGGGTTTGAACCATATTATTCTCCAGAACATTGGAGTCTTTAAACATCTTCAAAATCGCCATAGAAATAACCGCTGCAGGTATTGACGATGAAAATGTGAGTCCTACTTTTAAACCCAAATAAACATTGGATGCTGTAAAAATGATCGTAATCAGCATTCCAAGCAACATTCCTCGAAACGTAAGTTCAGGAACGTTCAGCTCATGACTCATAAAATCTACTTGTTTCATATGTATACTCCTCTTCTAATCAGTTTTGTCAACCTGGAATTGGCCGCACTTTTCTACACAATGTTCAAAGTCTATCCCTCCCACTATCCAAGGATGAGGCCATAGTCTACGTACCATTGTTGCCCTCGCTTTCTTGTCATTTAAAACTTAGATGCCGTTTTTATAAGCATAACAAAAATTCATTTTTAAGTCATTAAAATAATATTCCTTTTTATTTTAAATTATTTCTATGTTTTTTAAATAATTATATAAACTTTTTAAACAATTGTTTATATGGAATATACATTTCGTCAAATATAGTTTTCTTAAAACGAATTGCCGCAATCACCTTTTCTCAGAATTCTGTTTGTTTGCAGCTATTTTATTTCACATCATAAAATCCGGCATATACAAATAACTGCGTCTCTAATTGTGTAATCGTTTTTACTTAAAATACATTTGTATTATTTTAATGATATTTATTTGATCTAAAAGGCTTCTAGCTGCACCAAGAAAATTACCTATTTTCTAGTTGGAAAGGACACATGGCTATATTGCAGAAAATATTTTAACCTTCTCTCCAGGATTGAGAGAAGGTTAAAAAACAAAGCCTACGTCTTCATTGCTCTTTTTATATGCTGGATTAGCTTTCTTCCTAGCCGCTCGGTACCCATTCCGCACTCCATGTTACTTTTAAATGACAGCATTCATGATTAGGTACCGCAGAATGTCTGATAAGGGCGATCTGAAAGTTCAGGCAGAGTGGAGTAATCGGCTTGTTCTGGAGTGTACGCATAAGGACTTTCGAGAACAACAAGCAGCCGTTCCATCACGCTGTAGTCTTCCTGCTGCACTGCGCTTGCAAGCGCCGCTTCTACCCGGTGATTCCTCGGGATTATCGCAGGATTGCTTTTTTTCATCAACTGATATGAGGATGTTCTTGTTTCTTGTTGTCTGCCTAGTCTTGCCTGCCACAGCCCACGCCATTGACTAAATTCCGGAGTACTAAACAGAACCATATCCTCAGACGTTTCTAAAGTTAATGCACGAAAGGTATTGGTATAGTCCGCACGATGCTTTTTCATCAGATCAAGAAGGCTTTCAATCAACGATTCATCCTGTTCCTCTGCATTAAATATTCCCAGTTTCGCTCTCATTCCTGTGAGCCAATTGCGGTGATACAACTCAGTATAATCGGAAATAGCAGCCTGTGCCAGTTCAATTGCCTGATCCTGATTGACATGCAGCAGCGGTAATAAGGTTTCAGCAAAGCGCGAGAGATTCCACCCGGCAATATAGGGCTGATTGCCATAAGCATAGCGGCCATGAGCATCGATAGAACTGAATACCGTTGCCGGGTCATAGACATCCATAAAAGCACAAGGACCATAATCAATGGTTTCTCCACTAACAGCCATGTTGTCAGTATTCATTACCCCATGGATAAAACCAACTAGCTGCCATTTGGCAATCAGTGAAGCCTGATGCTTGATGACTTCTTGAAGCAGCCGAAAATACCGGTCCGAATCAGCCCCAACATACGAGAAATGCCGTTGCAAAGTATAATCGGCAAGCGCCCGCAGATCCTCAACAGTTCCCCATTTTGAAACGTATTGAAAAGTGCCTACGCGCAGATGGCTGTCAGCCACACGAGTAAGAATCGCACCAGGCAGCTGGGTTTCACGGATTACCGGTTCACCAGTTGCCACCACTGCCAGGCTGCGAGTAGTATCAATCCCAAGCGCGTGCATTGCTTCACTGATTATGTATTCACGCAGCATCGGGCCCAATGCGGCTCGACCATCACCCCGACGGGAATATGGCGTCCTACCTGAACCTTTGAGCTGAATATCAACCCGCCCGCCCTGAGGCGTAATCTGCTCACCGAGCAGAATCGCCCGGCCATCGCCGAGTAAGTTAAAGTGACCAAATTGATGCGCTGCGTAAGCTTGCGCAAGCGGTAAAGCTCCTTCAGGTATCTGATTGCCAGCAAGCACGGCTACCCCCGCTTCGCTTTGCAGGGCTTGGACGTTCAGTCCCAGAGATACTGCCAGTTGATCATTGAGAATGACCAACTTTGGTGAACGTACAGGAGTTGGATTAAGTCTGGTAAAAAACATTTTGGGCAGACGGGCATAGCTGTTATCTAAGTTCCAGCCAGTTTTGATGATTATTTGTCCCTTTGTCGCCATGTCTCTTTCTCCATTTCTTCCTCTTATCTTTTTGCATCCTAGTTTCCTATCAGCATTCCCTTTTTAGTGTCCTACTTCTGCCCATCTGTTATACCTTATCCACAGATTAGGATATTTCTAAAAACGCTGTTTGGACATCATGTAACTCTCATCTCAGCAACAGCTCATCCCAACTAATCCAGCTTATGAATTTCGTAAAAATCATAATAATTTTTCAGCTCGCGCTTCAGAAGATTCGGTGTATCAAGCGCATAAGGACACTTAGATTTACAATGGCCACACTCAATACATCGATTAATTCGATCCATTTTTTCTCTAAAGCCATCAGCCAAGAAAGGTTGATAAGGTGCCCTTCTTAAAAGTAGTGATATTCTCGCTTGAGTAGGTATTTCAATATCAGCAGGGCAAGGCAGGCAATATCCACAGCCACGACAAAAATCCCCTGCCAATTCGGTTCTGTCGTGCTGAATCATATTCCACATGGCTTCATCCAATACCGGCGGATTGGCTTCCAGTGCTATGAATTCCTCCAGTTCACTTGCCTTTTGAATTCCCCAGATAGGCACAACATTATCATACTGCCTGAGGAAAGCAAATGTAGTAGCAGCTTTGGTAATTAAGCCACCTGATAACCCCTTCATTGCTATAACACCAAGCCCTCTTTGTTTGCATACATCGATAATCTTTAAGTCTTCATCGGCTGAAAGAGAATTCAGTGGAAATTGAATGGTATCATATTGATCTGATTCTGCTGCCTGTATGGCAGTCTTGATATTGTGATTTGTAAACCCGATAAAACGAATCATTCCCTTTTGCCTGGCTTCGGCTAAAGCTGCATAAGAACTTTCCGAGTCATGAGGATCGGGGATATCTTTAGGATTATGTAATTGCAAAATGTCTATATAGTCGGTTTTCAAATTTCGCAGACTGGTTTCTAAATCACGCAATACCCCTTTCTTATCCGTTGCTGCGCTTTTGGTAGCAATAATAATGTTATGTCTTACGTCTGAAAGAGCATAGCCAAGTTTTTCCTCACTATCCGTATAGTAACGGGCAGTATCAAAAAAGTTTATTTCATTATCATAAGCTTTTCGTAATATGAGCTTAGCTTCTGCAAATGAGATCCGCTGTATTGGCAAAGCCCCAAAGCCACTTCTGCTTACCATCAAATTAGTTCGGCCTAATCTTATTTTATCCATTTAGATCTCCCTCTTTTAATTCTTACAAACAATGCTTTTCCACATCATTCGTAGATTATTCACTCGATATGATAATAATTCGCTAAATCTCCCTTAACGAATAAATAGCTATCATCCTGACAAGATAATAGCTATTTATTCGTTATTTGGATTATATTTCCTGTAAACAATCATGCCTTAGATTTTAGTCTTTTAGCATACATATGCCTCTATTTATCTGACTTAATATTTTAATTTTTTTCTCATTTGACTGCCAGCCTAGGAAAGGTGCAATTTTTCAATTGCCCAATGAGCCATTTCCCTTACCTTTTCATGACGGTCAGTACATGCTGCATAAATAGATTCTTTATATTGCTCCTTATATTCATTCACCATTGCATTAATAACATTGACCTTCCATTTCCAAACATCGTCCTTCTCTATATACCAGAATTTAGGCTGTATGATTTGTTCTAAAAAAGGATAATCCATCTTAAGGATTTTGTCTAAAGCGATATGTTTGCTTATTTTATCTAACCCTGGAAACGCTTCGGCTTCATCCCAACGGTTGTTATTCATGGGACAAACATCTTGACATACATCGCATCCATAAATCCAACTGCCCATTTGAACATTAAATTTTTCATGCGGTAAATTTCTGCCGCCAAATGTAGTAAGATAGGAAACACATGATAACGGATCCATCGAATATGCTTGCGATAAAGAGGCTGTCGGACAAGACTTAACACACCGATTACAGTGTTCAGGACACTCCTTAAAATCTGGTGTTTCGATAGATTCCAATTCCTTGTCAATCAGCCATGCTTCCAAATGCATCCATGAACCCGATTTTGTATAAAAAAAGTTATTTCTGCGAACTAATCCAAGCCCGGCTTTTAATGCTGCCCAGCGCAGTGCAGTGATACCAAATTTCCGTTCTGTTTCGGCTTTCAGTCCCATGCCCTGCAAATATAATTCAAACGCAAAACTATCCTGATATTCTTTAGATTTCTGATCTCTTCTACTATCAAATAGATAGTATTTACCAATCAAGCCTTTTAAGTGTTCTGGAACAGTATATTTTCCATAGTGTCTTACGCAAATCACGATGGATTTTGCCCATGGGTATACAGCTTGCAAGCGAGTAAAGCGATAAAGATTTTGATTAAAAGACTTTGCTTGTGGAATCAGCTCACTGCGTTTATTTAGCTTTTCCTCATAACCCGCCATCTCAGCTATCTTTATGATTCCGCACTTTTCATACCCCATCTTCAATGCGGTATTTTTTATTTGTAATGATAATGAATCCATCTAAAACTACCTCCCCAATCTTTGATTTTAAGCAGCGTCTAATCAAAGAATTTCTTTATGGCAATTCTTGAAATCACATAATACACCCAATTAGGTGTATATACACCATTAAAAGCAAGACAACCCCTTAACGCTAACATTTCAAAAGAGCTAAACGTGTATATGCACATATAATTATACTTGCCTCATCAACCTGCGTCAATAGGAATGAAAAGTCAGCACTGCAATATTTACAAAACAGTGCTGACTTGATGAATACAAACACTTTCGCCTAGGCTTTCGGCCTATAAACAGTTTAATCACCCTGTTCAGCCTCCAGTTCGCCTGCTCAATGCTGCCTTTGTAAAATATAAGAAGATTAATTTAGCTGTCTCAGCTTGGCAAAGAGTGTTTTTTATATTACTATAGAAACTTGGGTGGATGATATTTGAAAAAAATCATACTGCCGATTATCAAGCTGCAAAATGAACTTTATTTCTGCTTAGATCTTTAAAGGACTGAGACGGACGCTATGTTACATATTGTATCAAGGCACCTCTATGTCCCTATGCGGATATAGAGGTTTTTATTTTGCTGCCATCTTGGAGGGAAAGCAAATGAGCCAACTGATTCGGCTATCGAAATTCGTTACAAAATACATTTCCTTGTTAGTCATTCTAGGTGCACTACTTTCATTCATGAAGCCTTCGCAACTCATTCCTTTCGGAAAGCACATTCCGTATCTGTTGGGATTTATCATGCTCGGTATGGGATTAACAATGTCCACTAAAGATTTCAAAGTGGTTCTATCAAGGCCTAAAGATGTGGCGGCGGGGATTATTTTACGCTACCTCATTATGCCTTTGGTTGCCTGGGGTATCGCAAAAGCATTTGCCTTGAGCCCGGCATTAGCGGCTGGTCTCATCCTTGTCGGCTGCTGTCCTAGCGGAACTGCATCCAATGTAATGACTTTCATTGCAAAAGGAGATACCGCTCTTTCGGTATCTGTTTCCAGTCTAAATACGATTCTGGCACCTATTCTTACACCATTTTTGTTTTTGATGTTTGCAGGAACAGTAGTTCCGATTGATCCAATGCTGTTGCTCTTAGATATTGTGAAAATTGTATTGCTGCCAATTTTACTAGGAATGGCTTTACGAATGATATTTCCGAAACAGGTAACTGCCTATCAACCGATTATTCCCGCTTTTTCAGTGATTGCAATTGTTATTACGGTAGGGGTTGTCGTAGCACTTAATGCAGCTAAACTATCCGCTGTAGCCTTTATCGCTTTATTAGCAGTTGCCCTGCATAATACGCTTGGCCTTGGATTAGGTTACTTTTCAGCTCGACTATTAAACATGAGCGAACCAAAAGCTAGGGCAATTTCCTACGAAATCGGCATGGAGAACTCGGGTCTAGCCGTCGCACTGGCACTTGCTCACTTAGACCCGATAGCTGCTATCCCAGGGGCAATTTTTAGTGTATGGCATAATTTCAGCGGAAGTCTGCTTGCCAGTTACTGGGTAAAAAAAGATTTACAATAACTTGCATTATTCAGTAAGCCAACCGCCTAATTCTCTTGCTTCTGCTACGACTGCGCTTTGGCTAAGCAAGTCCTCAGGCTTACGAGTTCCTCCGGCAATCAGTATTTTGTAATCGCCAAAGCCAAGGAATGAAAGATTTTTCCCGGCATGCTCGAAATAGTGCAGAAACAGCGTAGTATCAGGCCTTCCCTGCGTAACTGCAAGCAATATTTTTTTACCTGGAGCGAGATAGCTGGTATAATCAGGTTTCAGGAAAGGATATAAACGGTCAACGACCAGCTTCAATTGCGCCGTCATCTGCCACATATATACTGGTGTAGCAAAAATAATGGCATCAGCATCGGCGATCTCATCGTATAACGGTTGCATATCGTCCCGCAAAATACATCGGCCTTGTTCCTTGCAAGCGTAACAACTTTGACAGCCTTTAATACTCAGTTCATTCAAGTGGTATGATTTAACTTGAGCACCTCGCCCGACCGCTCCTTTAAACACTTGGTCTACCAAGGCAGCGGTGGTGCCATTTACACGGGGACTCCCATTAAGAGCAATAATCTTTTTCATCGAATACCTCCAAAAATAGTAATGCTTTCTACGTAGAAAGCTAATTAACAGATTTTTCCTAACTTAATGATAGGTAGTAATAAAGCAAATAACAAGTACGCACTTATTTGTATGATAGTATCCGATTACATACTATCAATTGATCCAATTTTGCAAGCTACAAAGGCGGTCTTAGGATTAACTAAGTCCGCCTTTGTAGTTTGCAGTCTATTTGATGCAAATGAAATGAAATAGTTTCAAAAATTCAATCGCCTGGCAAAAATTCTGTAAGCATTGTACCTGTCTTATCTAGCGTGCAGGAAGCTTAAAAGTCCTGTCGAAATTAAAGAATGATATATAGTTATAATTTTTGCTGTCATAAAACCTATTTGGAGGTATTCCCATGATTCGTTATGCTACGCACGATGACTTAAGTGCGATACTGGAAATTTATAATGATGCCATCCTGAATACGACGGCAGTCTATGATTATAAGCCTCATACCATCGAAGATAGAATAGCCTGGTATGAAAAAAAGGTCAGTGACGGCTATCCAGTCTGGGTGTTTGAGGACAACAATCAGGTAGCTGGCTTTGCAACCTTTGGACCTTTTAGAGCCTGGCCGGCATATAAATACTCAATAGAACATTCGGTTTACGTTCACAAAGACCATAGAGGCAAACATATCGCAACCCTGCTATTGCAAGAGCTGATCAAATTCGCTAATGCCAAAGGCTATGCCACATTAATTGCCGGAATTGACTTTAGCAATGAAGGAAGTAAATTAATGCACGAAAAATTAGGATTCAGCCAATCCGGGATTATCCGTAAAGCAGGATATAAGTTTGGCAAGTGGCTCGACTTAAGCTTTTACCAGTACCAACTCCAAGGACCTGAAACACCCACAGAAGAATGAGAGCACTAACGCCAGCCAATTGGCTGGTGTTAGTTTTTTACCTGCTAAACAAAACTTGCCGCTCACACTTTAATATCATAAAACAGGAGTTGACCAAATCACTATCGCTCAACTCCTGCTTTATGATACTTATAACCCTATATCTACGTCGTCACTGTTCATTAAAGCTTAAAAAGAATTCTTTGATACTAATCGCCAACAGGAGTTACTGTGCATCCGCTCATCATTAACATGACGGTACGTTCAGGAGCACGAGTCCGATGAAGAACTTCTCTAGGCACCATGAATCCTTGATTCGGGGTTAATTCAATTTCTCGTCCTTCAACTTCAACAAAGAGTTTCCCCGAAATCACATAAAAAAGTTCATCTTCCTTATCATGTTTGTGCCAATGAAATTCTCCCTGGATGATTCCAAGCCGGACGACGCTATCATTTACCTGGCATAGCGTTTGATTAAACCACTTTTCCTGACACTGGTTTGATAACTGCTGAACGTCTATCAGTTGAAGCGCTTCAAACTTGATATCTGTATTGATATTGTATTTCTCATTCCCTATCATATTCTTTCCTCCTCATTTCCATGTTCTATCTGTTATTTGCAACTACTTGGGATCATGTTATTATTATAATCAACATCAACCATGCTGTATAATACATTATTAATCATCAATTGATACCCAGGAGGTATTATTCATGGAACTTAAACATCTTCAGTATTTTTTGACCCTAGCTGAAGAACTTCATTTTGCGAGAGCAGCTACTAAGCTTTTTATCGCTCAGCCCCCCTTAAGTCGTCAGATTCAACAGCTGGAAAAAGAGCTAGGCATCAAGTTATTTGATCGTAATAATCGAAGTGTTAAGTTAACTGCTGCTGGAGAATATTTAAAACAAGAAACTGCCCAGCTATTTGAACATCTTACCGTAGTAAAAAATCACTTAGCACTCATAAACCAAGGTATTCTTGGACAAGCTCGCATTGGTTATGTCGGAGCAGTCATGTACTCATTTCTGCCAAAAATGCTAGGCGATTTTAAACTGCATTATCCGAAAGTTAACACAATATTATCGGAAATGGGAAATGATGCCCAAGTTGCAGCCATTAAAGGAGGTCAGCTTGATATCGGATTTACTAGAGGTCCTATCAGCGACGAATCGATAAAAATGCTTCAACTCATGTCTGAGCCGTTCGTCATTGTTATTTCAGCTTCACATTCTTATGCCAACAAAGCTACACTTTCGTTGCAGGATTTATCAGAAGACCCTTTTATCTCATTTTCCCGGGATTGTGCTCCCTCAATGGTGGATAACATCATCAAAGTATGTAATAACGCAGGATTCTCACCGAAAAGAGTACATGAGTGCAGTCAAATAAACACGATTATGCGGCTTGTCGAAAATAACTTGGGCTACTCCATCATCCCGGCGAGTGTGCAAAAAGGCTATAGCCTTAATCTCCGCTACTATGAGCTCGGATCAATACCCGAGAAAGCAGAGTTGATCATGATTTATAGCACCACGAACAACACTCCACTCATGCAAAACATTATTAATTTTGTAATTGATTTTTGTAAAAATACTGAATTGCATAAATAAAGAGGAGCAGGGGCTAATTCCCTGTTCCTCTTTATTCCTATGAAACTTATAAGATTGTTCATATTGATTTAAAAGTCTCAAAAAGCAGCCTGTTAAACTTTGCTGTCTATTTTTTCTTCACGAATTGGCAGATTTACCAATGCTGCCGCAGATGCTAATGCGATATCAGCATACCACATCCACAGATAGTTTCCATCATGGCTCATGGCAATACCGCCAAGCCATGCCCCTAAAAATCCACCGATCTGGTGGCTCAGCAGTGTTAATCCAAAGAGGGTAGCTAAATATCTTGTCCCAAAAAGTTTTCCAACAAGCCCGGCTGTTGGCGGTACTGTCGCCAACCAAGTAAAGCCGATAAATGCAGCAAATATATAAAAGGTAAGCGGAGTTTTGGGAGCCAGAAGATACATGGCAATCATAACAGCACGGCTGCCATACATGACTGCAAGAATATATTTCATCCTGTATTTTGACCCAAGCGCTCCCGCAAATAGACTTCCTGCAATATTAAACAAACCAATAATAGCCAAGGATGCAGCAGACACACTGGCAGCATGTCCACATAAAGCCACTTCACCAGGTAAATGCGTTACTAAAAAAGCGATATGAAAACCACAGGTAAAAAAGCCAGCATGCAAACATAAATAACTAGGGTTCTTCATGGCATCACGGACTTGTTGTAATAAACCTCCCGAACCCGCTTCAGCAACAGCTTTGTCTGTAGGGTTGTCCCCGCGCAGCAACGACGCCAGCGGAATAGTTAGCAGTGTTGAAGCTGCCATTGTAAGCATAGCAGCAACCCAGCCAAATCCGCTAATGATTGCTTGAAGTAATGGGGCAAAGACAAACTGTCCAAAAGATCCGCCTGCATTAATAAAACCACCGGCAAAAGCGCGCCGCTCTGGAGATAGATGCTGTGCTGTTGCTCCAATTAATATTGAAAAACTCCCCGCTCCTGCTCCTGCCGCACTCAAAATCCCCATAGTCAGTATAAGCGACCATTCTGAATTTACTAATGGCGTTAAACCCAATCCTGCTGCAAGCAAGACTGCGCCAAAAACGAGCACTCCATGTGAACCCTTTTTATCAGCAATGGCTCCAAATATCGGCTGAGCCAATCCCCACATAAACTGGCCAATGGCAAGTGCAAAACTAATTGATACAATACCCAATCCAGTTGATTCATTGAGCGGTGAAACGAAAAGCCCGGTAGACTGCCTGGCTCCCATAGTAATCGCCAGAATTGCAGCAGAGCTTAGCATGATTATCCAGGCTGACTTGGTAGATTTAGTCTTCATCTTTTGTCTCCTTTAGTGGTATTAAACATGTAAAAATACAACGTCCTTAAGAGTGCAATTTTTTCCCTTACCATTGCTATATGCGATCAGAGCACGAAGAGCTTGCTTTACTACAGGCCTATGAATGTGCACGAAACAGGCAGCTCAGCTTGTAAGATCTACGATAATTGCTTGCCATCCAAGTTGTGTATATACACAATCTTATTGTATATATATTACTAATCGGAAATAAATTTGTCAAGAAGAATCTCTATTGATAAACTGCTCTGTTTTCCCTATACAAAGTCCCGCAAAATAAACAATATTTTGCCAACATGAGGGCTATTACGTAAAAATCACTATCTTTTGGCAAGTAGCTTACAATTAAGTGCGTACTTCAAATCTACTCATCCCTTTACTATAATCAATGTAACCATGCTTTGTAAAATAAAGTTTAGTTAGCACATACCATCTATTAAATAGATCCGCAACTTAGAACCAGCGCTGTTATTCACACGTAAATAGGAGGATAACCGGATGAATTTGAACTGCAAAACCTATCAAGTCGGTGATGCCAAGATCACTTACGTTGGCGAGCTTGTCATGAATAACGTTATGCCATCAACCCTCTTCCCGGATTGGAATCCGGATTTACTCTCAGACCATCAAAACTGGTTATCAGGCAATTCTATAGACCCTTGCGCGAAGCATCTTTTCATGAGCATTCACACCTGGGTAGTAAAAACCAAACATCATACCATTCTCATTGATACTGGAGTCGGAAATCATAAACACCGCCCTTTCACACCGCATTTTGAGAATCTCCAGCTCCCCTATCTCCAAAGACTCTTGGCAGCAGGTGTCGAACCGGAAGCAGTTGACTACGTTCTAGCGACCCACTTGCACGTGGATCATGTCGGCTGGAACACACAGAAAATTGATGATCAATGGGTGCCTACTTTTCCTAACGCGAGATATGTTTTTTCAAAAGCTGAGTACGAGTATTACAAGAATCCTGCCAATCATAACGATAGAAATAAAACGAGTGTTATCGTACAAAAGGATAGTATCGAACCGATTATCGCGGCTGGGCTGGCCGATATGATTAAAATCGATGGCAGTGAACTGATTGATGGTCTCTCTTTTAAGCCAACGCCTGGGCACAGTATCGATCATACTTCAATCGCCCTTACCTCCCAAGGAGAAGAAGCCTTATTCGTCGGAGATCTATTGCACCATCCCATTCAAGTCCGATACCCTGAATTAAATTCTATTTATGATGCTTTTGCAGAACAATCAAGACTGTCGCGGCGCTGGGCGTTAGAGTATGCGGCAGAGCGTAAGGCCATATTATTTTGCTCTCATTTCCCTGAAAGCTCAGCAGGAACGGTAACACACCATAATCGTAAATTTCATTGGAACTATCGTTAAATTCGAAGCTTATGCGGTTGACCATGTTGTAATTCAGTCGAAACAATTCCATTACGCCATAAAAACAGCCACGGTTTTTTACCGTGGCTGTTTACTGTCAGATTCCATTCTTTTCAAGAAAGTCACGTAATAAATTCATGCAGACAGCTTTTCTGTATTCTGCAGAAATCCTGCCTTTGATCGGAACAATGGCCTGATCATAGGCTGAAAGATATACTGCCTTGATTATCTTTGCCTCTTCTACGGTCTTACCAATAAGCATAGCATCAATGTCTGCCCGTCTGATGATCACATCAGTGACAGCACCAAAGGCAGTCCTACAGCTAACAATTTTTTCATCCTCGATATTAAGAATAGCGGCAAAAGATACTCTGGATATTGCCAGCGCGTCTCTTGCTCCTACTTTTTTATAGTAGTAATTACTAATACCAGTTCGATTCATCAGAATTTCAACCAGCAGTTCATCGGCTTGAAGAACCGTTTTCTTCCTGCCAAGATAGAATTCGTTAATCGGAATAATCCTTTCACCCCGACTGCTGGCAAGACGCAATTTAGCGTTTGTGGCAAAGAAGATCAGTGCACTGTCCGCCTTTGGCGAACCGTTGCAAATATTACCTCCGACTGTACCTAGATTGCGAATTGCTGGTGCGGCAATTTGTGCTACAGCTTCCTTTAAGATAGCAGGAGCTATGTCACTTTCCAGAATATCCGTATAAGTACAGCCAGCGCCAATACGGATATTCTCTTTGTCTGCTACAATATTCCTCAACTCAGGTATTTTGTTCAGAAATAAATAGGTTGCATGCTCATTAGTGTCAATCATCAAATCAGTACCGCCGGCATAAGGAGTAACAGCTTCTCGGGCACGAAGTTCCAATGCTTCCTGTAATGAGGTTACCATGTAACCCTTTACCATAATCCCTGTCCCTCCTTCGCTGCGATACCAATGGCTTCGACAATGGCATTGTAACCGGTACAGCGGCAAAGATTTCCGGAAATACCTTCACGAATTTCAGCATCGGTAGGATTTGGGTTTTTGGCAAGAATACACTCTGACGCCAGCATCATACCTGGAATACAAAAGCCACATTGCACAGCACTGACTGCAGCATATGCTTTATCAAGAACTGTAAACCGTTCAGTTTCACAATACCCTTCAATTGTCATGACTGTGCTGCCTTCAATCGACCCCATGGCAACAAGACAAGAATTGACCAATCTGCCATTAAGAATAACTGAGCAAGCACCGCATTCTCCTTCTTTACAACCACATTTTACTCCAGTAAGACGAAATTCGGTGCGAAGTATATCAAGCAAGCGATCATTGACTTTTGCATGGGATGCAACCTCTTGACCATTAAGAATAAAATTGATCATCCTTGATCCGCCCCCTGTAAGATTCTCATGGTGTCTTCCGGTGTAAACGGCACCTTATTCAAATCTGCCCCAAGCGCATTTTCCATCGCTTCAACATAAGCTGGAGCTGCACCAACCAGTGGCAGTTCCCCGGCTCCCTTGGCCCCATAAGGACCGTGGGTATAGGGATTGTTTATGATTTCAGTGATTAGATTTGGCACATCAACTGCTGTGGGAATGATGTAATCACTGAGACTATTATTGCGAATAATTCCTTTATCGTTATAATCCATTTGTTCCATTGAGGCATAACCAATTCCCTGAAGAAATCCGCCTTGCATCTGCCCCTGGATAATATTCAAATCAATTGGCACACCGACATCAAAAATCCCCCAGGCCCCGAGAACTTTGGTTGTGGCAGTCAGTGTATCGACTTCCACTTCAATAGCATTGACTGACCAGGAATAAGTAGGATAGGCATCTCCTTTGAATTCTTTCAAATTAAACGGTATGACGAAATCTGGCTCAACAAAATGTTCTTCTACAATTTGCTCTTGGCCAGTTTTCCATTCTTGTTTGAGCTTTGCAGCTGCCCGCTGTAACAAACCGCCAACCGTCATTAAAGAGCGACTGGCTACGGTCGGACCTGAATCGGGTACACGATCGGTATCCGGATTATCAATATACACTTGGTCATAGGCAATGCCAAGAGTATCGGCAACAATTTTACAAAAAGTCGTTTTGAGTCCTTGACCGATATCTGAATTGCTTGCAAGTACCTCTACTGTATCATCTGCATTCTTCCGAATTTTTGCAACCGCTTTAATCATGTCCCGCTCACCACTGCCGGTAAACCCACAGCCATGGAAGAACATCGATAAGCCGATTCCTTTGCGATACCGTCCAGTCTGCTGTTGATAGCACTTACGCTTCTCACGATAGTCAGTCAGTTCATCAATTCGCTTAATCATTTCCGGCAACGGAACATGGAAATGGTATTTACCGCTGGTAGAAGTCTCATCGCCCTGCCTGACCATATATTTTTCTTTCAGTTCAAGTGAATCTATACCCAATTTCTTGGCAAGATGATCCATCATCATCTCCACAGCAAAGAAAGTTTGCGGCGCACCAAAGCCGCGATATGCACCAGTAGGGACTGTGTTGGTCTTCACGGCTCGCCCGGTGACACGAAGATTCTCAATCCGATAGACCCCATTGGCACAAATCAGACCGCGTTGCAGTACAACCGGAGAAAGGGTGGTGTACGCACCGCTGTTAAAAAGCACCTCAATATCCATTCCCGTAATTTCGCCATTCTTCACCGCTACTTTATAAGTACAGACTGAAGGATGGCGTTTTGAAGTAAACTCCATATCTTCGCGCCGATCAAACACGACCTTTACTGGCTTGTTCGCTTTTTTTGCCGCTACGGCTGTCTGGCAGGCAAGAATCGAAGGAAAGGCCTCTTTTCCGCCAAAGCCCCCTCCGGTGACATCCTGAATAACCTGAATAGCTTGTGCCTCATATCCTAATGCTTTGGCAACTGCACCATGTACATAATAAGGACACTGCAGAGAACCGCGCACCGTCATGCGACCATCATGGGGATAAGCAATAATCCCCTGTGTCTCAAGATAAGCCTGCTCCTGATACCCGGTCTGGAAAGTCTCAACAAATACTTGATCTGCTTCCCTCATCACTTGGTCGATATCACCCTTGGCATAGTTATAGTTGAAAAAGACAGTATCTGATTTTCGCATATCCAAAACAGGAACTTGCTCTTCATAGGTTATTACGATCTCGTGTAAAATCCGCTCAACTGGTTTTAACTCTGGGCCTACAACCATTAAAATGGGTTCGCCGACATATTCGACATTCTCTTCGGCGAAGACAGGTGTGTCATCTAAAACAATGTGCACGCGATTGATACCTGCTACATCGTTTTTATCAACAACATAATAGCCATCCGGCAATTCCGGCAGCAAAATATTGACAACACGTGCTCTCGCTTTGTTAGAGCGCAATAGTCTGCCATAAAGCATTCCATCCATCACATGATCATCCACATAAAGAGCACGACCACTAATTTTTGCTTCATGATCTTTCTTCTTTGTAGATTTACTAATCGCTTCCATATCGCTCCTCCTATACATTGAATAAACGGACGTTAATACCCGCGCCTCACTATGCTTATTTAGGATAAACTGGAATTCGTCATGTAATTGATCAATCTGTTGTAATCAGCCTTTGTATCAGCATCAAGCATGCAGCCACAATCCTCAACCGGAACTGTGGCAACTTGATTCTCAAACTGTTTCCACACTTCCCGCAGGCCGCCTTCGCACTCAAAACGAAGAATAGGGTTAATGCATCTCCATGAAATCAACGGAGGGTGTTTGCGCTGTCCGCCAATAGTAGGAAATGCAACCATAGCCTGAGTTTTGACCATGGCTTCTTTCACGGCTAAAAATGTGCTTTTATGAATGGCTGGCATATCACCAGGCAGTAAGTAAAAGGCTTCACAGCTGGGTAGTGCTAGGATACCGATTTTCACGGACGTCAGCATGTCACTTTGTGCATAGTGCCGATTTCGGATGAATGTGAGACGGGAGTGATCATAATGAGCTCTCAGCAGGCCTTCAAGCTCATCAGCACGATGGCCTAGTACAACAACGACTTGATTAACACCTGCATCAAGCATACTATCAACGCTGTGCTCAATCATCGTTTTTGTTTTTAACTTTAAAAATGGTTTAAATGATTCCATACGGCTTGATAATCCGGCTGCCAATATAATGCCGTGAACCTCCATCCATACACCCCACTTTCCAGATCGGACAGTCTAATCATCCTCTTATATCTTACTTGTCTTGGTCTTTTTATAGAACGTATCCCGGAGCGGCAGTTGTGTGCGAAACTTACCATCTAAACGATAATAAGCGTGCGAACAAGCTGGCGCTGTCGGAATCAAACACAGCTCCCCGCAGCCTTTGGCTCCATAGGTCTCCGGAATTTTACCTTTACCCTGTACAAGAATAGTTTCCAATTCGGGTGCATCCTTAGCTCGCATCAGACCTAACGTGCCCAGCTTAGTTTTGGGATAGCCGCCTTCCACTTTAAACTCCTCAGTCATGGCATAACCTAACCCCATAATAATGCCGCCCTCAATCTGGCCTTCAACTGACTGGATATTGACGGGTGTTCCAACATCATAGGCTGCAACAACCTTTTTCACTCTGCCTGCTTCATCTAAAATGACAACCTGAGCACCATAACTATAACTGATATGACTGATTGGATTATCCTTAATAGCCCCCATTGGATCGGTCTTTGCTGAGTATTCGCCATAGAACTCTTTGCCGTCCAACTCAGCCAGCGTAAATCCTTTATCCAATTCAATTTTCAATTTTTCCGCCACCCGTCGGACAGCTTCCCCAGTAACGACTGTCTGCCTGGAAGCCGTACTCGTTCCCGAGTTCGGAGTACGAACGGTATCGGCTCGTTCGTGTACAATACAAGCTGGATCCAAACCGGTAGTCTCACAAAGTACGGTAGCACACATGGTGGCAATTCCTTGACCCATGCAAGCTGCAGAAGTACGAATATGAACTTTGCCCTGTTCGATGGATAACATACAGCGTCCAATATCTTTCTTGCCTACTCCTGTTCCGCTATTTTTGAAGCCAATTGCAATACCGGCATACGGATTAGCCTCGTAAGCTTCTTTCACCGCTTCCAGGCACTCTGCCATGGCAACACTGTCATCGGCAATTTGACCATTCGGTAAGATCTGACCTGGTCGGATTGCATTGCGATAACGGATTTCCCACGGTGATATTCCTACCATTTCAGCCAGTAAATTTATATTATTTTCGGTCGCAAAGCAGCTTTGGGTAACACCAAAACCGCGAAAAGCTCCGCCAACAACATTATTGGTATATACCGACATACCAAAGATATCGATATTCTGATAGTTGTATGGCCCGGCTGCGTGAGTACAAGCGCGATGCAGTACAGGGCCTCCCAGTGATGCATAGGCTCCTGTATCCGCAATAATAACCGCCTTCATACCTGTCAAATAACCATGCTCATCACAAGCGGTGGTAAACTCCATTTCCATGGCATGACGCTTGACATGATAATCCAGGCTTTCCTGCCGTGAGAATTTTACTTTCACGGGCTTTTTGGTATACCAAGCCATTAGAGCGGCCAGATGTTGGACACTCATATCTTCCTTGCCACCAAAACCACCGCCCACAAGCTGTGTCTGACAATGGACTTTTTCCAGGGGGATCTGAAGCATCAAGGCGATTTCACGTTGCTCATCATAGACTGATTGCGCACCTGAATATAAGAAAATCCCAGCTTCTCCCTCAGGCATTGCAATCGCACATTCAGGCTCCATGAACCCATGTTCCTGAAATGGTGTTTTATATTTTCTGGTGACCACATATTTAGACTTTTTAATCGCTTCCTCAGCGTTTCCGCGTTGCAGACTAGCGCGACTCATGACATTTCCATCAGAATGAATGAGGGGAGCGTCAGCTTTTAACGCATCACTTGGGCAGGTAACCGGTTCAAGTTCCGTGTAGTCCACTTCAACCAATTGACAGACTTCATCCAATTTATCTTTATGGTATGTCGCAACTAAGGCCAGTGAATCCCCGACATAGCGGGTTGTTCCGCCTTCCGCGATCATGACGTCCCAATCCAGTTTTACATGGCCAACGACATTATGGGGAACGTCTTTTGCCAATAATATTTCCACACAGTCCGGATGCGCTTTTGCTTTACTAATATCAATTTTGTTGACTACGGCCCGCGGATACTTAGAACGAACTGCTTTTGCATAAATCATGCCAGGCAATTCGATATCATCAACAAACACACCCGTTCCATTGACTTTTTCTGCTACATCAAAGCGTTTAAATTTTTGTGCCACTTTTAGTTCACTGGAAGCAACAGGAATGACAAGATTATCCCGGAGATAATCCGCTGCTAACAAAATGGCATCTTCAATTTTCTTATAACCAGTACATCGGCAAAGATTTCCATGAATGGCCTTTTTTACGTCGGCACGGGTTGGATTGAGATTAACATCTAACAATTCTTTCGCGCAAATGATCATTCCTGGAATGCAAAAGCCGCATTGGACTGCCCCAGCTTCGCCAAAACAATGTTCATAAATTTCTTTTTCTCTATGACTTAGTCCTTCAACAGTCAAAATCTGTTTTCCCACGAATTTTGATACAGTTTGCACACAGGCTTTCACTGCTTTTCCATCAACTAAAACCGTACAAGTTCCACATGCTCCTTCACTACAGCCGTCCTTTGCCGAGGTAATTCGCAGATCATCTCTTAAGAAAGCCAATAAAGACTTATCCTGCTGAGAAATGATCTCTTTATGATTGATATTTAACACAAACATAAAAACCCTCCATGCTAAACGATTCAACAAGTTAGAATCATTATAAAATGGAAGGTTTTTTCCAGCAAATTCTTTATAAAAAGAACTTGCTCGCTATACGGCCTCATCTAAAATAATCTATTAAATTCAGCTTTAGCATACTGACGCACATTTTCTTCAAATTGCTGGAATTTCTCCAAGAAGACAGCACCTTCTTGTGTCAAATAGGTTTTACCCCCATTACTGCCGCCATGTTTTCTTTCAACTACGGCATAGCCTAACTCCTGTTCCAATAGGTTTAGCATCTTCCAGGCCTTGCTATAAGACAATGCAATGTGCCTGCATGCACTTCGAACAGAATGTGTATGCTGAATCAAAAGCAAAAGAAGTTTTGTTTTTGAGTTAAAAAACAAGGACTCTTTCTCGATGCTGATTCGAACAAAAGGATGCAAAATGTGCTGATTATGCTTTTTTAAAAGCTGATCCAAGCGCTCAATATCATCCATATCATGCAGGATGCCTTCATCTTCTATATCCATCCAATGTCGCACACTCCCAAGATTGTCAATGGCCCCACGCATTCCCATTGTCCCATTATATTGCATAATTCGCGGAATCAATTCTGCCGAAATCAAAAGAGGATGCCCAGATTTCCCATGATAAGATGGTGAAATGACTGCTGCACCGCATTCCATCATTCGCTGAATCGTTTCAGGTGTAAACATTGGAATAGTCACTGGATTGAATATAACTTGATCAGATTTATCTTGTAGAAAACCCAAGCCGATCTTAGCCGAATCAAACATCTGCGAACTTCCATAGTTTTCATTTCGCAAAAAGATAACTCCATAATCTGCTAAATCATGCTCGATCTCTTCCGCATTATAGCCAGTAATCACTACAATTGGCGATATTCCAACTTGCTGAAAAGTTAAAACAATTCGCTTTATGACGCTAATTGAACCGATTTTCAATAGCGGATTAGGTTCTCTTCTTGCCGATTGTTTTCCGGCTGCAACAATAATGCCACCGGTTGTCTTTTTTCCTTTTTCTTTCATGTCACTACCTCTTAAGGCATTAGGAGTGCCAAGTTTGGCTGCTGCCTTTTTTATGTAGCTTTGCGATAACATTGTTGAGTTGTTATTTCCCATTTTCTACTAAATGGACAAAATTCCTGCAAAGCAATGATATAGGATATTCTCAAAAATAACAGTATCACTTTAATGTTAGCTGCTATACTAAAAGGGAGGCCGAATGCCTTCACAAACATCAGTGATTTTTGCTAAGCTTAATTGAATGGAATTTAATCCTTAAAGGAATTGTTCTGCAGTTGTTGAATAAACAACTAATCGTAGTGACTACTTTTATAATTGTAACTATGTTAAATTATTTTAGAAGGAAGTGTATTTGCCATTGGGTCATTTATGCAGTTTAATACAGACAATGTTGACTTTTTTTTACCATCTTACTAGTAAACTGGGATTCCCAAACTATGGTGTGGCAATCATATTACTAACAGTTTCAATAAAAATGCTGCTATTTCCGCTATCGTTCAAACAAGTACAGTCCATGCAGCGATTGCGGGATTTAGGCCCCCAAATTAAAGATGTGCAGGAAAAATATAAGACCAATAAGGCTCGAAGACAATATAAAATCGCAATGATTTACCAGCAAGCAAATGTAAAACCGTTAGGAGGATGTTTTCCAGTAATCATTCAGATGCCTTTTTTATCCGGCATTTTTCTCACAATAAAAAACTTCAGCTATATGAGTCAGCCAAATTTTCTTTGGATTAAAAACTTGGCAAATACAGATCCATTCTATATTCTCCCAATTCTTGCCGCACTCACGACCTATATCTCATCTCAACAAACATTAGCAGATTCCAGTCAAAATAAATTGATGGTGATGATTATGCCTTTTATTATTGGTTATATGACCATGCGCTTTCCGGCAGGATTAGGACTATACTGGGTTGTAGGCAACCTATTCCAAATTGTTCAGCAGTGGCTGCTTTTACGCAAACCAATTTCCAGCCAGTATGTACCTGAATAAATAAGCAGCAATTCCGCTGAGGAATTGCTGCTTTCGTTTTACTACCATTGCTTGCACCAACATTGAATAAACTGTATCGTCCTGCTAACTAATCTATAGACCAGGCAGAATACATTTTAAAGGAAGAACTGGCTCTATCATAAAAATGATTAGCCGGTACTTGATGTGACAAGGAAAGATCTGAATCCGCTTATCCCTCTATCGCTAGTCGATACATTAATTCATCCCAAGGAAATTGATTGCCTGGACACGATGTTCCTTCTGTTACATCACGATGAGGTACAACATTCACAAGTGGAATATGATACTTCATCATCAACTCACGTGTTAATCGAACAAGACTATCCATCTGCACCGCAGTAGGTGGTTTATTATCAAAATCACCATCTACCACAATTCCGATGCTGCGCGGGTTAGCGCCGAGAGCATGAGCACCGATCATATTCTTGGGTCTGCCGTCTTTAATGCTTCCATCCGGTAAGATGACCTTATGATAAGCAATCCCAGCCCAGCCTTTATTTAGATGCAATTCATGAATGTCCTCCACTGACATATTGTCTTTAGCTGTATGATGAATGACAATCATATCAGTAGTAGCTCGTGGCATAAGTTTCTCAGAGAAGAATAGCTTATTTTGAAAATAGTTATCTGCAACCTGCCAAGTCTGGTCTATGAAATGCTGCTTTACCATTTGCATTGTAATTGCCGTAACTTCGAAACCGCTTATTTTTGAATGCATATTGATTTTGGTATGATCAGGGCGCGTAAAAAAGATAATGGAGTTTAATCCACTTTCCGTTCGCACGATAGCACCTAGCTGACTCCCCGAAAAAAGTGATGTCGTAAATACTCTACTAGTATCGGCACTGACCAAATCATAGATCCCGTTAAAGTACTGCTGAAAATCCCTAATACGAATGTCTTTACTCAATAATACGGTTTCTTTGACTGCTTGTTTGCGGTCATTATACGTGATCCAGTGAGTTGCCTGCCAATCACCGATATGGCTCAAATAACCATAAGCAACTGCCTTATGGTGAGCATCTGGCTGCCACTCTTGTTTTTGCCAAATCCGCTTATCTTGATCTTGAATAAAATATTCACTCCCATAGTAGGCTTCTATTTGCTGTTTACTGTCACCTAAAGCAGCAGATACAGAGGAAGGAAAGGAAGCAATTAATAATAAAACCAGCATGATCCCTGAGACTACCAAGCGCCCAATCAATCCATTAATCACTTTTCCAGCTCCTTCATAAACAAATTTTGCTAAATTTTAATTGGTTATTATATAAACAAAGCCACCGCCAATTTTACTGCTTTCCAGCCAAAGACCTAAATCAAAAGTAATTGACCGTCCACCATCATAAGCAGTTGCCAAATAACGGTTGTCGCCAGCGTCATAGGTAAGGGCGACTAGCACAGTCCAATGCCAGGTCTCCATAGTGGTCACTTTCCCTTTATGTAAATTTAAAAAAGCAATCGGACAATCCGAATCAACACCCGCTTCTAAAAAACTAACTACTTGGGAAAGTGTAGGCCGCCTGAAATTAAATACAGGTATACTTAATCGCCGGTATTTCCATCCTAGCCCATAATGCTCGACAAGCTTTGTCACACCCTGACAGAATTTATTGGTACTGTTAAGCCCCAGCAGCCAGTTTGGTGTAACAAAATCCCATACATTCTCAAGCACCTGCGTAATAGCGGAAATACTATGGTTCTTATACGGCAAAGGCTCCGCCTCGCGCTTATTGAGATATAACAGCAGCATGGCAGCAGCAGTTGGGCCACAGCCTCTGGTTCTTTGAAAAGATGTCCTATACCATTCCTGGCTGTAACCAAACATTGTTCGGTTATCGGCTTCAATCCGCAGCCATTCAGGATGCTTAATTTCCACATTGCAGCCCTCATTTCCTTGTTTAGCAAATCCCAATCATGCAGATCTCATTTTATTAGGAAATTACTAGTATCTTAGATAAATTCCCGACTTAGCTTCAAGAGCCTTTTAAAGTGCTTTCGAATGACTCCCAAGGATTTATATTTTGTTCTGGCAACTTATCTGGTCTATATACCCGTATTATAGGAAAAAAATCCACACAGACTATAAGATTAAAAAAGGAATAAATCAACGGTTGTTGAACAACTTATATTGCAGAAGCGTTTGGATCTTCATTGCTGTAGCTATGATAATTTTTCATTATAAGAGGAAGTGCATTTGTGTTTGGATATTTTAGTGGCTTAATGAAAGTAGTGTTGCTCTTTTTTTATCATCTTACCAGTAAATTAGGATTTCCAAATTATGGAGTGGCAATTATCTTGTTAACAATCTCGCTAAAAACGCTGCTTGTTCCATTAGCCGTCAAACAAATCAGCTCGATGCGAAGAATGAGGGAGCTCGGCCCCCAGCTAAAAAAGCTAAAAGAGCAGCATCAGGGTAATATACTAAAGCAACAAGAAGAGGTTGCTAAATTGTATAAAGAAGCAGGTGTTAATCCACTCTCCGCCTTCTTGCCCATGTTAATTCAGATGCCCTTGTTAACTGGTATATTTTATGCAATTAGAAGCTTAACTTATGTGAGCCACCCCAGCTTTCTGTGGATAAAAAATTTAGCAGGCAGTGACCCGCTCTATATCCTACCATTTCTTGCGGCAGTTACTTCTTATATTTCAGCTCAACAAACCATCACTGATTCCAGCCAAAACAAACTCCTATTGATGATTATGCCATGTTTAATTGGCTTTATGGCATTACGTTTCCCTGCGGGGCTGGGACTTTATTGGGTAGTCAGCAATCTATTCCAGATTGTTCAACAATGGTTTTTATACCGCAGGCCGGCTTTACGTGTACCTGCTTAACAAGCTGTAAGAACAAGAGGCTTGCATACAACGTTTTTCGTCGTATGCAAGCCTCTCTTTAATTAGCGGGTTACTTCAACCTGCGCCATTTTTTCATAATAACGAATCAGCGCACCATGATCCAAATCACCCATACCATCCACTTTAAGTGCCTGCATCATTTCCATAACTGCAGCAGTAAGTGGAAGCGGGATTCCTATTTCGTGAGATGTTTCAAGTACGTTAGTAAGATCCTTAATATGAAGATTAACTCGGAACCCTGGATTAAATTTACGATCAAGAACAAGCGGTGCTTTAGCGTCAAGCACAGTACTCCCAGCTAAGCCTCCACGAATTGCCTGATAAACAAGCTCTGGTTCAACTCCTGCTTTACTGGCTAACACCAAAGCTTCAGACATGGCGGCGATGTTAAGTGCCACAATCACTTGGTTAGCCAATTTAGTAACATTACCGGCCCCGATATCGCCTGTCCGCACAACCGATCCAGCCATAGTTTTCATAACATTATAGCACGCATCAAAAACTTCCTGTTTTCCCCCCACCATAACTGACAGTGTACCATCGATAGCCTTGGGTTCCCCGCCGCTTACCGGTGCATCCAGCATTTCAACGCCTTTTTCAGCGAGTTTTGCGGCAATTTCCCGGCTGACAAGTGGAGCAATAGAGCTCATATCAATCACAACCGCACCCTGTTTAGCACCTTCAAGAACGCCGTTTTCCCCCAAGATGACTTCTTTTACCTGTGGTGAGTTAGGCAACATCGTAATGATGATATCGGTCTGCTCGGCTACCATTTTTGGTGTGTCAGCAGCTTGTGCCCCTGCAGCAACTAATTCAGCAACCGAATTTTGACTTCGATTATAAACAACAAGATCATAACCAGCTTTCAGAAGATTTTTACTCATAGGTTTACCCATAATGCCAAGTCCGATAAAGCCAATTTTCGCCATCATTCATTCCTCCGTTGCAATAGTTTTAAATACTTAAGTTCTAATTGTCCCAATTCCATTAGAATCTCCTTGAGTTTTGTTGGTTATCATCACTGACATGTTCAATGGGCTTAATCAGATGAGCAACATTCACTCCCATCAGATCTATAAAATCTTTAGAGACAATTGGACAGCGCACCAGGTTATAGACGTTGCGTAAAAGAGACAATTTATATTGTGCTTCTATCGCACCAACTGGATCACCTGCTAAATACCTGTTATTATTTTCAATAACCAACGCCCTGATTTAAATCAGCTGATATATTTATCCAATATGGTTCGGATTGATAAAAAGCAATTGTCTGATTTGAATTTATCAAGCTAAAATGATAAGTAACCTTTGAAACCTGATTAAGCAAAATCCTGGTTTTTATGATTGTATCTTTAGTGTAGGGCTAACAGAATCTATTTTATTACATAGCTCAAAATTGTTTTTAGGTTTTATCTTTGTAATGCTATTTTAATGCCCAGGCCAACAAGAATGATACCTGTTATAGCTTTTAGTTTCTTTTGGAGTTCACTGCATACCAAAATGTGGCGGAGTTTGCCAGTAAAAATGACTAATAGACCATACCAGCTTGCTGATATCAGGGAATAAAGCAAAGTAAGTATCAGGGATTGACTAAGCAGATTACTATCCTGATGCATAAACTGCGGAAAGAATGCCAGAAAGAAAAGAGCTGATTTAGGATTAAGCAGCCCAGTCAAAATGCCTTTTGTATAAAAATCATAACTGTTTTTTTGTTTGTTAGCATTTTCATGAGCATCTGTAGATGCTTGTTGCTTTAACTTGTATGCATCAATTAAGCTGGCTAATCCTAAATATACAATATAGCCCGCGCCAACCATCTTCAAACCATGATAGATCTCAGTAGACTGCATGATAATCAGTGACAAACCCAAACCTGATAGCAAAGCATTCAGATAAACGGCTGTTACAATACCAGCTACATTAAAGAAGCCAGCGCGGCGACCACTAACAGCAACTGACTGCATCACTAAAACTGTGTTTGGCCCTGGGATCATGACAAGCAATGCAACAATGCCGATATATGAATAAATTTCTCCCGCGGTAAAAAGCATCACACATCATCTTCCTTCGCTTATGGTAAGTGAGCAAAGAACTTTATACACTCTCAAAATAGATCCGCACTAACTAATATGAGAACTTTCCGCAGTACTTTCTTTACCACTGACTCTTCTAAGAAGCAAATCCTCATGCTGAATATCTTGTGCTTTTTTATCCATGACGGTAAATGCCAATTGTATGGATGGACCTAGCGTAAATGCGACGACGATTGTACCAATCCCCACCGGGCCACCCAAAAAATAGCCGATAATGGTAACAAAGGTTTCAATAGCTGTCCGGACTTTCCACAAAGGCCAGCCTGACTTTTGGATTGACCCTACCATAAAACTGTCACGGGGTCCTGCCCCAAATGCAGCGGACAAATAGAAAAAACTTCCCCAGCCAATAACCAAAACGCCGCCAAGCAGCATAGCCATTTGAGAAGCAAGCTGTTTGGGCAACGGAAACCATGGGCTTGCCATAAACATATCAATAAAAAGCCCGATAAAAACCATATTAGCAATCGTTCCCCACCCGGGCTTAATTCCCATAACGATACTCAAGCCAATAACAACAATACCCGTCATTTGTGACACTTGCCCAACTGTAAACGGCAAGTAATTGATCAGGCCAAGATGCAGCACATCCCAAGGCGCTGTTCCAAGATTACTCCTGATAGTCATGACAATACCAAACCCGAAAAGCAGTAAACCTATAAAAAGATAAGCAACCCGTTTAATCATCTTATTCTCCTTCATTTCTCCCCAATACCAGGTTTGTTGCTCCTGGAAGTAAGGTACTGGCCATTAAGTAAATTGTTATCATTATAGCATACGTCCCTCATGATGGAATACCGATGTTTAAGCCTCTCTTTATAAATTCTAGCACACAAATGACTAAAAGTAACCGTTAGCAGTCACCCTTCGGCTCACTAGAGAGTGATCAAAATGATGATTCTTAATGGCGTGGCACTCTATAAAGTAAATAGCGATTCAGAATACTACAATCCTGAATCGCTAGGCTCCACAATGAATAAAATTTGCTAAGTTTCAAAATAAATTATCTGGCATTATTCCACCGCATAAGATTGCTGCCCACTAGGCAAGAACTGCCCCTTGTTCCACTGAGGTTGAGCCTGCCGCATCCAACCAGTTGCGGTGTGACTGCCAAGCAGCGTTACCAGCAATAAAAAAACAGTCATTGAAGCACTCAGCCAAGTAGCTGCAACCATATAATTGGCATGAACAGCTATCACAGACATATAAATTGCCATGTTGACCCCAGCACCAGATAACCCAACCAGAGCAAACTTGCTTAGCATTTTCAGCATTAGCTACCACCTCTAGATAAGCGTAAATGGGAACTTAAATTACCTTCATTGTATATTTCTTCTGGAAAGAAACAAGTCAACTTACGCTAACTTTAGGTTATTTTTTGTTGTTCGCCCACAGGCAGCCTTCTGAAAATGCTAAAGAGCACCATCGCTTTTTAAAACGATGGTGCTCTTTAGCAGATATGTCGGCACAGAAATAGTTGCCTTTATAATATCTTCCGTCAATGCGAATCAGCCATTAAGATTTATAGCTCTTTTTTGATCCGATGGATCCCTTCTACTTACATACACAGTTCCGGCCTTTTTTCTTGGCACGGTAAAGAGCGGTATCGGCAGCTTTTATTACAGCATCTGGATGATCGTTTTTTTCGCTGCGTTCGGCAACGCCAATGCTGATGGTCACAAAAAGATTTTTAGCAGTTGGTTTCCTCTTGGCGTCATCTTTAATCTTTTTCACATACGCATAGGGAGATTTTTCAACTGCCGCCCGCAGCTTTTCCAAGTGTGGCAGCACTTCCGTAATTTTGGCGTGAGGAAAAACAATAGTAAATTCTTCACCGCCATAGCGGAAAGCCTTACCTCCCCCGGTTACATTTTTTAATACCGATGCCACCAGTCGCAATACGTCATCCCCGGTATCATGCCCGTAGGTATCATTAAATTTTTTAAAAAAATCTATGTCCAGCATGGCTATAGTATATTCACCACTTAATTTCAATAAATCTTCCCGAAGGGCGCGACGAGCCGGCAACCCTGTCAGTTCGTCCAAGTAGGCCATCGAATAGGAATCCTGAACCACAGAAATAACAAGAATCATTGCAGACAAAGAAAAGAATATCGGAATAGCCAGTGGTTCAGCGTTCAGATGTAACCCAATGAAGGTAGCAATCAACACGGCAACAAATGCATTGTCTAAATGCCTTTGCTTTTTTAACTGCTTCAATAGCATCAATAAAAGCACAATACTATAAGCAATTAAAGCTGGCTGCGGGATAGTAGTAAAGACCAGCGGCTCAGCCAATACTTCTTTATAAAAAAAGTTCAGCAATGTGCTATCATTTGATAGCAAGGCTAAAGCGATATAAACCACCTGAATGAAGACTATGCCAAAGCGTTTTAAGCCCCATGAATTGAAAATTCCCCGTTCTTTTAAGGAAGAAAAAACAACAATATTCATTGGCAATAATACACCAATAATAGGACAAATCATTTTTCCGTAAGTCGGAAATCGCGGCGGCTGCCACTTGACTGAGAGAAAACTGTGCCAGAGCAAGAACAGCTATCGAAAAAAAGACCCGGCTGCGATTAAACCACCAACTTAGCATCATACCAATACAATAAATGACATAAGAGAAATTATATATAGTTGCCGATAAGGAAGATTCGACTGGAACTTGCAAATAAGCTGCACTCACCACAATCAGCAGAGCAAATGGAATGGTAGTTACAATAGAAAGTATCTTTGTCATAAAGTATTATTAAAATCCTTTCACTAGCATGCTAACAAGGAATTCTTAACTATTATATTATACCAATTTCGACATTTTTTGTCATTATAGGCTTACGAGACATTGACTCAAGAGAATATTGCTCTTAGTTGTCGGTTGACTGAGTGGGCTCATTTTAAAAATTGATAAAAAGAAGTTGTAAAATCATCTGTGTTTTCTGTAAAATTAGCTTGATACTGCATAGCAGCAAATTTCTTATACTTTCTGTATGACACACTTTAACGTCGTATTACCTAAACTGAGTTATCTACCAGGAGGCCACCATGCTCTTACTGGATCTAAAAAACAAAATCCCGCTGTATCGCCAATTGTACCAGCAGCTGCGGGCCAAAATTCTAAGTGGTGAGCTTTGCGCTCAGTCAAAGCTGGTCTCAAGCCGCAGGCTTTCGACAGAACTGGGTATTAGCAGAAATACTGTGGATTTGGCTTATCAGCAGCTTTTATCCGAAGGCTATATTATTGGCAAACCACGCAGCGGCTATTATGTCGAAGCGCTCCATAATACTATCCTGCCACCCTTAGCAAATTTACCACAAACAGAGACGATATCTGAATCACCGCTCGAAACCAACCGCTACGATTTCACGTATGGAAAGCTTAGCCCACATTCTTTTCCCTTCTCTCAATGGCAGAAATTAACCAATCAATGCCTTCGCAATGACCAGGATGACCTGCTAAGCTATCCATCATTTATGGGAGAAATCGGCCTCCGTAAAGAAATTCTAAATTATTTACGTGATTATCGCGATATTAAATGTACAATTGAGCAAATTTTAATTACTTCCGGCACACAACACGGCTTAGACCTGGCCAGTCAATTGCTTAAACCACTGACCTCAGCCATCGCTATGGAAGATCCCGGATTTGCCGGAGCGTATCGTACTTTTATGAATCAAGGATTCTGCGTGCAGCCCATTCCCATAAACCATCACGGACTCAACGTAAAAGCATTGTATTCATCAATAGCAAAAGCTGTATATGTCACTCCCTCACACCAATTCCCAACTGGTCGTATTATGTCCATAACCAGACGACTTCGGCTGATTGAATGGGCATATGAACAGAATGCTTTTATTATCGAAGACGATTATAGCAGTCATCTGAGATATAATGTAAAACCGATTGCATCCCTGCAGGGTCTAGCTCCTGACAAAGTCATCTACATTGGAAGTTTTTCTAAAGTATTACTGCCTTCCTTGCGGGTAGCCTATATGGTTCTTCCCAAAGATTTAACTCAGCAAATCCAGCAAATGTCACCAATGCTGGCCTGTTCAGTCCCGTTTCTCATTCAAAAACCTCTGGAATTGCTTCTTAAGGAAGGTCATTTCGAAAGCCATTTACGCAAAATGCTCCGAATTTTTAAGAAAAAGCACGATCTGCTCATCCATGAACTAAAAGAAAACTTTGGTGATAACCTTTCTATAACCGGGATGAATGCCGGCCTTCATCTCCTGCTGCAACTGAAAAGTCCAATTTTCTTACAAGACCTAACCATGAATGCAGCCAAATTAGGTGTGAATATTTCCGCAAAGAACAAGTTATGGACTAATTCTGAGCACACGCTAGCAGACCATATTCTGTTAGGATTCGGCGGAATAGCTCTTGAGGATATTCCAGCAGCTGTTGCACTGCTGCGAAAAGCATGGCTTGATCGTGCAGAATGAAAAAGAACAGTGATACCTGGCAGGTATCACTGTTCTTTTTCATTTGTTTAGCGACTATTTTTCCGAGAAATACTTCATACTAACTTTCTTCCACTCCCGGGTACTAAATAACATGATATATTCAGTTAAGCCAGATTGCTTGGCCAACTCCTGGGCTATTTCCCTGCATTCTTCACGGGTATGGGCATGCAGCATGGTATAAAAATTGTAAGGCCAATCAATCTGAGACTTCCTTGCATAGCAATGGGTTACCAGGGCATTCTTTGCCAACAGTTGACCAACTTCTTGAATCCGTTCTTCAGGTACAATCCAGGCACACAATGCATTAGCGGAATACCCTACTGTCCTGTGACTAAGCACAGCTCCCATTTTTCGTATCTTCCCTGACTGCTGATATTGCTGCAATCGTTCCAAAAGCTTGGCTTCACTAATCCCTAATTTATCTGCAATTTCACGGTAAGGTTCCGCAGCCAATGGAAAATCTTCCTGCATGATTGCAATAATCTGTTTATCTAATGCGTCCAGCATTGTCATCCTCCATTCATAACGAGTAAACTTAAACACCCTCAGGCACTCTAAGATAGCGAAAATTGCACATTAACTTTGAACTTTTGAGTAGGCGGCAAATTGATTAAACGTACCACACCGTCAAGATTCCTTATCATAGCTAAAATTTCGTCCTGCATAGCCAAGCTAGGCGTAAGCAGTGTAAACCACAGGTTGAGGCTGCCTTCACGTTCATAATTATGAGTCACACCTTGATAGGAATTAATGGCTTCAGCGACATGGTGAATCAAATCAGCTTTAACCTCTAATCCAACTAATGTACCCACATAGCCCAACTTCTCTGAATCGAAAAAGGCTCCTAGACGTCGGATTAAGCCCTGCTTTTTCAGTAATTTGAGACGCTCAATAACTGTTGTCTCATCAGAATTAAGCTTATCGGCCAATAAGGCAAAAGGACGTCGCGTCAAAGGCAGCTCTTTCTGAATCAGGTTTAATAATTGTTTATCAAATTCAGTAATCATACTCAACCCCTTGCTCATTTCTATTTACGATATTCTTGCCGAGAAATCAAGTCAGCTCACTAGGCGAGCCGCCATCACTACTTTTATTCGGTAAAACTATTACACTATATAAACTGCTATATAAAAAGAGCCAGATCTATCAAAATGAATGGTGCCAGATATTTGATCCTTCATTTAGAGAAGCAAGGGGACGTTCTTTTTGCTTCGCGATAATCTTAAAAAAAGAAAAGAAGCAAAAAGAACGTCCCCTTGCTTCTTTCTGTTCTTAATGCTTCAATCATGCCTTCGGATTCTTTTCGAGAATACATTTAGCTACTACGCCGGCAATCAATCCCCAGAAGGCAGACCCTACACCTAAAATGGAGATCCCCGATATGGTAACAAGAAAGGTGATTAATGCCCCTTCCTTATAAGATTCCTCACTCATTGCCATAGTAAGGCTTGAAGTAATTGAACCAAATAAGGCCAGCCCGGCAATAACGGTAATTAAGGCATGCGGCAAAGCGGCAAATACCGAAGAAATTGTCCCGCCAAAGATACTAATCATCATATATAACGCCCCGCAAGCAATTCCAGCGATATAACGTTTATCCATGTCTTCATGTGCTTCTTTACCAGTGCAAATGGCTGCTGTGATGGCCGCCAGATTAACACCATGTGAACCAAATGGAGCAAATAGCAGTGAAGCAAGGCCAGTTGTTGTAATCAGCGGGCTTGCGGGTACGTTATACCCATCCACTTTAAGCACTCCCATTCCTGTCGCATTTTGAGCAGTCATAGCAACAATGCATAATGGAATGCCCAAACCAACGAATGCCTGTAAGGAGAAAGTAGGCATTGTGATGATTGGCTGAACCAAGGAAATATGCATATTCCCCGTATTTACATAGCCAAAATGATAAGCGACTGCTACACCGATCAACAAGGTAGCCGCAACTGAATAACGGGGAATAAACCTTTTAGCTACTAAATAACCTACCACCATCGGCACTGCTACTACCGGCAATTGCTGCAGCGAAACAAACACATCAATGCCAAACTTGAGCAAAATACCTGCAAGCATGGCTGCAATAATGGATTGGGGAATTTGATTAATTAAGACCGAAAACAATCCGGATATCCCTAGAACTACAGTAATAACAGCAGATAAAACAAAAGCGCCAATCGCATCAGAGTAGGTATAATTGGCCCAACTGGACACTAACAGCACAGCTCCAGGCGTTGACCAGGCAATAATAATCGGCGCTTTATACCATATACTGAGACCCACCCCAATAATTCCACTGCTAAAGGAGATCGCCCATATCCAAGAAGACAACATAGCATCACTAAGATGAGCAACTTGCGCTGCTTGAAACATGATTAAGAGTGGCCCGGCATAGGAAACGGTAACTGCAATGAATCCAGCCAGAACTGCTGTTAGTGAGCAATCGCTCAGCACTGTGAATATCTGAGATTTTTTCATAGCTATCTCTTGTGGGGACATACCATCACCGAACCTTTCTCATGTTATGAAACACCACCCCAGCCGACAATGATGACTATTTTTTCAGCAACAATGTTCACTAGCCTTGCAGTGTTGATGGCTTCTATCGTATTATAATAATAAATCCATGCCATGTATAACAGTCAACATCCATGTATAACACCAATGAGTTGGGGTGACTAAGTGAATATCTCAATTGACCGCCATTCGAAAGTTCCTATACAAGAGCAAATAAAACTGGAATTTGCCCAGCGCATTCGGTCAGGTCTGCTCGGGAAAGATCATCCTCTTCCTTCAGTCCGCCAGCTTGCACTCAGCTTAAATATCAGTTTGGTGACAGCCCATAGAGTGTATAAGGCACTAGAGAAAGATGGACTGATTCAAACAGTTCGGGGTAAAGGGACGTTCGTAAAGAGTTATGCTGCCTTGCAGGATGTGACCTTACCGAGTGCCAATGAGCCAACAGTTGACCCCTTCAATTGGCACCTATCCATTCCAGATTATCTTCCCCGGGCAAGCTTCTGGAGCCAAAGCAGAGTGCGCCTGCCACCAGAAATTCTTGATATGGCTACAGCTTCTATTCACCATTCTTTACTGCCGCTATCGTTGCTGCAGAATTCTATTCAGCAGGCTCTGCAACAATATCCTCAGTCACTAGGAAATTATTCTCCTTATCAAGGAGATGCTGCCTTTCTTAAGGTCATCAGTCATTATCTGATACAGCAAGGAATGTCCGTACAGCCGCATCAGCTTATTGTCACGAATGGAACACAACAAGGAATGGATCTATTTGCCCGAACATTTTTGGGGCCTACAGATATAATTGCCATGGAAACACCTTGCTTTTCCAGCGCCATTGATGTATTCCGCTTTAATCATACGCTTATACAGCCAATTCCCATTGATCATGAAGGCATCCGAATTGATATATTGGAAGAACTTTCAACTCGTATGAATATAAAGGCCATTTATACCGTACCAACATATCAGAACCCTACCGGAGCCATTATGTCGCTAAGCCGCCGTAAAGATTTATTGGAATTTGCCGTGAATAATAATATCCTCCTCTTGGAAGACGATCCCCATCGCGAATTGTCTCTGTTCAATAATAAATCGGCGATAAAACCGCCCCCAACGCTAAAATCCCTGGACAAAACAGGCAGAGTCATTTACCTTAAAGGCTTTAGCAAGTTTCTTTTTCCTGGGCTTAGATTGGGTGTGATCGTTGCTGACGGCACTATTTACAATCGGTTGCTGGCAGCAAAGTCAATCTCTGATCTCGGCTCTCCGTTATGGCTGCAAAAAGCACTGATCCCGCTATTTTCAAATCCACAGCTTGCAGACTACATCAGAAAGCTAAATCAAACCTTAACCAATCGAAGTAATTTTGTTATGAGCAAGCTGACTGCCAATCTTCGTCCGGGATTTAAGTTTCAAAAGATCCACGGCGGCATGCATCTATGGCTGACTTTACCGCCGCAATTATCTGCCGACAATCTCCTTACAATTGCTCACAATCATGGCATACACTTCTTACCAGGCTCTATTTTTTATCCTGGTGAACCAGAATCAAATCATCTAAGATTATGTTGGACGAATTTATCTAAGGATGATTTAACAAAAGCTCTGGACATTCTTTGCAATATCTTGAACGAAGCCTTAAATAACGCCTAACTTGAACTGTATTATTGCCTCAAACCCGATGATAACTCGCTATCAGTCATTTAACATTAAAAATCCTGCTGTTCATTGAACAGCAGGATTTTGATATTAAGTGGATAGTTTTGAATCTGACAACTGATCAAAATTTAGCTGCCATTGAATCCCAAACTTATCTGTTACATAGCCGTAATATTGGCTCCAGAAAGTTTCTTGCAGTTCCAGCTCCACATGTCCCTCTTCTTTTAACTGATCAAATAACCTTTTCAGTTCAGCCTTATCTTTGCTTATGATTGTCAGACTGATGTTATTGCCAGCTACATAAGGAATGCCAGGTAAAACATCAGAAAACATGACCTTGCTGCCATGAATGTGTAAATAAGTATGCATAACCAAATTTTTTTCTTTTTCCGAAAGCGCAAACTGAGGATCTTCAGGTATATCGCTGAAAGACATAATTTGTGGCTGCTCAGCACCAAAAACCTTCGCATAGAAAGCCACTGCTTCACGGCAGTTTCCATTAAAATTGATGTAAATATTAATAGACACTCGGACCTACCCCTTCGTTTTTATTATTAGCATAACTTTTTACTAAATAGCCTTCCTAGTATAATCAAAAAGTATAAATTGCATGTTCCAATTTATTTAACTCAATCATCCAGCTTTCCGGATGATTGAGCTTGTGTAACTGATCATCCAGTTGTTTTTTTAATGGATGGATGGTTTAATACAAAAAAGTCTTTCCAAAATGGAAAGACTTTTCTCGACTCTCTACACAGCTTAACTTTATTAGCCGCCAATACGTACCATACTGCGATCATTTTTTTTACCATTGCTTAAATCATACTGGCTGGGCTTATTTAAGATAACATTTCTAATTTTTTGCAGCAAGTCCGCATCTGATAGGCCTGCCCGCAAATCCTCCCGCAATAGATACTCTTGGTTTGCCAATAAGCACGGCTTGAGATAGCCGTCAGCTGTCAAACGAATGCGATTGCATGAATAACAAAAATGGCGCGACATTGGTGTAATAAAACCAATTGTCCCTTTAGCATCCGTAAGACGATAGATTTGCGCTACCGATTGATCACTAGCCTCCGGGATAAGTTCATGAAATCCAGCCACCTGCAATTGATCTTTCATTTCATTAGCTGTCATTAGATAATCAGTTCCAGAAATAAACGGCATATATTCAATAAAGCGAATCTGATAGGGATATTTCATCGTTAATGCAGCAAAATCAGCCAATTCATCTGAATTAACATTTTTCATTACAACCATATTGATCTTTATCGAAGAAATCCCCGCAGCTTGGGCAGCTCTAATCCCCGCCAAGACACATTGAAGCGCGTCTTGTCCTGTCAATTGCTTAAACCGTTCACGTTGTAAGGTATCTAAACTGATATTAAGACGCTTCACGCCAATTTGGCGCAGAGATTTGGCATACTTGTCCAATTGGCTCCCGTTGGTTGTAAGCACCAATTCTCTAATTCCGGGAATTGCGGCTACATGACTTAGAAATGGAATAATATTGCTCCTTACTAAGGGCTCACCGCCAGTAATACGAACTTTATTCACACCTAATTGAGCAAAAGCACCAATAATCCGCAATAATTCTTCATCACTCAAAATATGTTCAGATTCAAGCCATTGTGTTTTTTCTGGCATGCAATAACGGCAGCGAAAATTACATCGATCAGTTACTGACACACGCAAATAATGAATATGCCTTCCTGTCGCATCATATAAGCTATCCATTATCTCATCCTTCCAAGTTCCCATAATTCCATTTATATGACAACTACATCATTCATCTAGAATGTAGCATAAACAGCTTTAAGTTGTAAAGGGATAGGTCACTCCCACAAGTAACATCTTCCCTTTATTTATTTGCTCTATTTGCATAATGTCACAACTTTTTTATATTCCTAGAATTCAATAACCTCTCCTTGAATGGCTATTTGAAATCCCGCCTCCTCAATTCTATCGATCCAGTTATCAATATTGTCCCCATAATGAATGACATAAATCTTACTCCGCTGCTCATACGGATAGAAACGCTTCATTTGCTCTAAGTTGGGATGTGAGGACACGGGTAAAGCAGTTGTAGAGCAATCATGAAATACCGCAACAGTCTCCGGATCCGCTACCAATTGTCCTAATTCTGATTTCTCGATTGCGCCAATATCTCCTGTAATGACAATCCGGGTGGTTTTGTTTCCCCGATCGATCCGACGGAGGCACACAATATAATTGCTGGTAACTTCGGCATGCAATCCCAGCGTTGAATAATAGTCCAGCCGATATTGTATCCCCTCTATTGCCTTTATAATAATGGAATTCCCCTCTGTTACGACCTTTACTTTAAGATAATCCTCCGGGGTTGTACCGTGTAATGCAAATAAGTTTGACAACAGCGAAATTTGATCTGGCATCCCATAAATACTAGGCTGATATTGATACAAATAGCGGCAGCGCTGCGAGAATTCTTCCAATCCACCAACATGATCAGAATGAAAATGAGTGAGCGCAACAGCATCGATCTCCTTAGCTGTATATCCTGCAGCTGCTAAACTATAGCGCAGTGTTGATCCTAAATCAATCAGCAGCCGAAATCCCGAAAACTCTACCAAGTAATTTGTTTGGTAGAATCGGTTAGTAAATGCCCCGCCCACACCTAACGCCCTTACCTGCATCATTCTTTATGAACCTCCTTTATGACCGAGTTCTCAATATCCCTTTTAGGTTTATCAAAAAGCATGATTTCCATTTAAGAAACCTAGAAGGATACAAAAGCCTGTGCAAAAATGGTTCGCACAGGCTTCAATTGTATGTAGAGCACTATGAAACTGTCGTATCGGCGCGACGATTAGAACTTGATTGTACGGCTTTCACCCTTCATATTGCGTATAGTAGCCTCTGCATCTTCAATATAGAATAATTCAAATATAGAATCATTTACACCATACATTCTGCTGAGAAATGGTGCTGCGTCTAATGCAGCTTGTTGAGTTGCTTGAGTGGTATTGAAAACCGCTTTTCCGCTTAATCGTAACCATTCATTGGTCTTCGAAACTGTTGAAACTTCAAAATGCGGGTTTGCTTTAAGCTGCTTATAAACATCTTTTTGATTGCTTGTACAAAAATACAGCTTATTTTGATAATTCATCACAAAGCCAAAAGGACGTACCTTGGGAATATTCCCCTCTACGGTTGCAAGATAAAAAGTTGGATTCTCACTAAGGAATTGAAGCACTTCATTCATGATGATGACTCCTTTCAAATAATGTTATTCTGTCTATATTATAAACCATCCAGCTCCATCAATACGCGATTAAAGCCTATTTTTTTGCACAATCTTTCCAATTACTGCAGAATAAGGCAATGCCGTAATTGAAGCCAGTCCGGCTTCCTTTACGGCAACCAGAATAGTAGAGCACGGGCCTGCAGACTTTTTGATATCCGGCTTAATGTCTTGTTTTAAGATGAGCTGGACATCATTACACTCGGCTAATTGCTGAGCCTCATAATAAATTCCTTTGGATCCCACAGGAACGATTTCACACACCTCAGGCTGTGCCAATAGATATCTAATGGTATTATAATCGACGATTTCCCCAGGCTGACAGGCTAATATCTCGGTCCCTACCTTGGGCTGCCCGATAACTACCAGAGCAGCATCCTGATGGATTTGGTTGACTTTTAGCTGTGGACTAGCTGCAATACCCAATACGGTAATACCAATCCCAGTTGAAATAGTTGGGAAGTTCTCCTCGGTACTGCCAGTGAGGACAATTTGATCAACTCCAGCGGCTTCTAATTCCTCAATAATGCCTTTTCGCACTTGCTGCCCGGTATCATCCATTTCATTACAAACGTTATTGGTCAGACAAACAACCTCTGCCCCGGCACACAACACTTCGAACAGAGCAACTCTGGCAGTAAATTTTCCTGTAATCCGGGGTGATACTTTTAAAGCATCCCCTTCCTTCATCCCAACACCACCGCAGCTATCACAGGCAATAACCAGCGTTTTATGTTCATCAATTTTCACTAGAGTTAAATCTCTGACTTTACTAATCTTCATGGTCTACGAGTTGCAGCTGGCTTTATTTTTCCCTGCAGCAGCCAATAAAGCAACAAAGCAACCAAAATGTTTAATGCCGCAACAGTGGATAGCACTGGCAATAATGACATCATCCCGGCTTTTCCCATAACAGGTAAAAGTAACGGCGTCAAAACCAAAAGTCCAATTGGACCATTCATCATGACTGCGCCTAAGCCTGCTACCAAAGCGCCCAACCAAGAAAACCTATTATTTTTTTCAAACTTTCGATAGACTGCTGCAAATACAGCCATTGTTACGCCCATTGTAATCATAATAATGGCATGGACTGGCGGTGTCAGATAAAAGCCGGCTAACAAGGCTGTCAGGAAATGTCCGAATGCGCCAATACAGGCACCATAGACAGGTCCAAGTATAAGTGCCCCCAGAAATCCCGGCATGGAATCAAAAGCAATAGTGCCCATAATCTTGATGTTGGCACCAACAAAAGATAACGCAATAAAAAATGCTGATAATACTATCTTTCGAACTTCCAAGCTATCATCTCCCCCAAAATAGGATTAAAAAACACCTAGCCCCAAAAGCTAGGTATTGCTGTAACTCTCCAGCTGTCAGCGTACCTCAGGCGCGAAGATACGATAACAGTACAAACAGGCGGTCCTGGCTGCAGATGCTTCTGTCTGATTACAGTGGTGCGACCGCGTCATTTGGGGTATAGAACCCGTTGACTTCCCACTTGTTTGCTTATCTCTATGATCATAGTTATTTGCGATGAGGACTGCAAGTTCCTGCTGTTGGCAAAATAATCAAATAATGCCGCATAAAAATGCTGCGTATCCACAAAAAAATAAACCGCCGCAGCGGTTATAAAATAACAACATTCACTGATCGAACTCCAAATTGAAAAGCCTCATCAAGAGTATCCATAGCTAAATCAATGCGATTGCCTTTTATAGCTCCCCCAATATCATCCGCTATAGCATTTCCGTACCCTGGTATGTAAAGTTTGGTCCCCAGCGGAATGACTGCCGGATCAACAGCAACCAACCCGCGTCTGAGATAATTTCCCCGATAAGTATAGTCAGTACATCCCTCGTCATAACGGGTATAAGCTGTGGCAGTCATTGAAATGACAGTGCCGGAGGGCTGATAATATCCAGATTGTCCGGCAGGCTTATTATGCTTTTTAGGCGCAGCCGCTGGATTATAGCTGCGTAATGCTTTTAAAGTTATGCCTCCAACCAGCCCATCTGCCGGAAGTCCTGCAGCCGCTTGAAACTCCTTTACCGCCAATAATGTCTTTTTCCCAAAAACCCCATCAGCTTTCCCGTTAAAAAAGCCGGCTTTGGTTAGATACTTCTGAATTAACCGTACATTGTCGCCGCTCATGCCATACCGAGTAGATATCTGGATATCAGCCGCCCAAACAATCGATTGCAGAGAAATGATAACAATGGCAATGACTAGGATAATCCTTTTCAAGTGCATGTGAACACCTACTTCCGGCGTAATTCATTATATAATTTGGCGGAAATACTGGCGATAAAATCACTGGCATAAAGTTCTGACTGATCTGTCCGCGTGTACGCGCTAATTAGAATCTGGTCTTTACCATCGTCAATGACACCTACATCACACACGACGTCGTCCAATTGACCCACTTTATGATAAACCGGTGTCAACATATAGCGTGGTATCTCATCAGAGAAAATAGTGTTGGCAAGATAATACTTCAAGTCATTTGTTCTTTGCTTATCTAAATACTTGCCCAGAAAAATATTTTCAAACACTTTCCCCATTTCACCAGGAGTTGTGACGCTATGATAGTCATATTTCTCAAATGCAGTTTTGCTATGAATCTGTGTCTTTTTTAGTCGTAAATCTTTTACCACTTGAGTCAGTGCATTTGATTTTGATTTGCTAATTTCGTTAAGTAAATGATCAAAAGAAGCATTATCACTAACTACCATCATATATCTTATGTCGTTCTCATATTGATATTTTTGTTGCTGGCTGGCATTTGGATATAAATATTGATAAGTTGCCAGTGCCACGACCAATTTACTTGTCGAAGCAGTAGGAAAAATAACATTTTCGTTGAATTTTACTTCCTTACCCGTCTTCAAATTTTTTGCATAGATACCGACCTGTCCGTTAAACCCCTTCAAATCTGCTTTGATTTCCCGGTCCAATGATGCTGCTATTGCATTAGCAGTCATTAGAATCAAAAAAAGCAATATCAGACTGATTCTTTTTACCATAAATTCACCTCTTATGTAAATATTACACTTTAGTTATATCATACTTCCATACTAAAAAACGATAGGATATATTACCCATTTTCACTTTTGCTTATTATGTACTAAAAAACAAAGAGCCTTTTCAAAAAAGAAAGGCTCTTTGACCGGGGCACCTATAGCTACTTTTATTCAATCTTTAATTTATTTAGAATGGTTTTTTATGATTAAATTCAGCTGCTTCAACCCAGTCATTCACATGATTTAGCATTTCAATAATATCGTCAAGCACTTCAACATGTTTTTCTTCTTCATGCATAAGTTTCTCACAGAGAATTTTCTCTTCTGGTGTCGTTGCAGCTCCCGCTAACTTCTTATAAAGCTCAACACTCTCTTGTTCTTTGACAAAGGCTGCTCTGTAAACATCAATTTGTTCATATTTAAGTTTAGTCACACTTTCTTTATTAAGCAAAAAAGATTCTTTATTACCTGAAAAAACATTTTTGACCTGATCTAAAGAGGGATTAGCATCGATATTATGCAGAGTCTGATTTTTCGCTTGTTCAATAATTTGATAATGGCGTTGTTCGTCATCAGCAAGACCTTCTAAAACGATTTTCAGGTCACTATGCTGTGTTTTTGCTGCAAGATCCCGATAAAACCTTTCACCATCTAATTCCATTTGTAATGCAAAATCGTAAATATCCATGATGAACCTCCTATAAAGAATTATTTTCCGCTTCTATAACTTTATACACTTACCACTTTTATTCCTGCACTACTCATAAAAAGACTGCTTAAGAGGACTGCGATTAACAGTTACTGCTTATAAAGACGATAAGTCAGCCTGTAATAGTTCGGACTTATGATATAATAAGAATTTAGTAAAGTACATAATTATTTAGCACTTAATGGAGGAGAAAATACATCATGATCAATGTAAGCATCAGGCAAGTCCAACCAGAAGACTTGGACCGAATCACCGAAATAGAAGCAATCTGTTTCCCTGCGGCTGAAGCAGCCTCACGCGAATCATTCCAACAACGAATTGCTGCTTTCCCGGAATCCTTTTTGATCGCTGAAGCAAATGGAGTAGTCATTGGATTTATTAACGGCTGCGTCACTAACAGTGCTGTCATCTATGATGAACTCTTTCATAACACACAACACCATATCCCTAATGGCCAAAACCTAAGCGTCTTTGGCTTAGATGTGCTTCCCGAATATCGCCGGCAGGGAATTGCCGCCCATCTAATGAACAGTTTTATCCATCTCGCCAAACAAACCGGGAAATCCAGCGTCATTTTGACCTGTAAAGCAGGCCTAGTTCATTACTATGAGTCATTCGGTTATATCAGCAATGGAATTTCAGCCTCATCACACGGTGGTGCTAAGTGGTACGATATGACTCTTTCTCTCTGATCACTAACAGTATCGCCCAGAAAAAATGTTGAACTGATTCTTGTATTTTAAATTGTTATATCTTAATATATAGATATAACAATTTAAATAGGAGGATGTCAAATGAAAATATTGATTGTTGGTGGAGTTGCCGGGGGAGCTAGTGCAGCAGCACGGTTACGACGATTAAACGAAAACCACGAGATTATTCTCTTTGAAAAGGGCGAGCATATTTCATTTGCCAACTGCGGTCTCCCGTATTATGTCGGCGATGTAATCAGAGAAAAAGAACATTTGGTTGTGCAAACTCCAGAAGCGATGAAACTGCGCTTTAATCTTGATATTCGCACTTTCAATGAAGTGGTCCGTGTGGATGCCGCTAATAAAGAAGTTGAAGTAACTAACCTAAAGACCGGTACTACTTATCGAGAATCTTATGATAAACTCATTCTTTCACCAGGTGCCTCGCCAATAAAACCCAATATTACTGGTTTAGATTCTGACAATGTTTTTACCATGCGAAATATTCCGGATACGTATGCAATTAAGGATTTTATCGACAGCCGCCACCCTAAAAAAGCAGTTGTAGTGGGCGGAGGCTTCATTGGCATTGAGCTAGCTGAAAATTTAGCAGAATTAGGTCTTAACGTTACCATCATTGAATTATCTAATCAGGTTATGGGGCCTATAGACTTTGAAATGGCAGCTTTTGTCCATCAGCATCTCAAGGACAAAGGAATTGAAGTCTATTTAAATGACGGAGTGACGGCTGTCAGACATGAAAAAAACACTTCAATAATCACCCTCAATAGCAAATCTGAAATTAAAACTGACATGGTTGTATTAGGAATTGGAGTTAGTCCTGATAATAAGCTGGCTCGGTCAGCCAATCTGACTTTAGGTGACAGAGGCGGCATCCAAGTAGATAAGCACCTAAGGACATCTGATCCGGATATTTATGCGGTTGGCGATGCCATTGAAGTTACTGATTACGTAAATGGCAGGCCAACCCTAATTCCACTTGCTGGCCCGGCCAATAAACAGGGTCGAATTGCCGCTAATCATATATGCGGAATTGCTGACGAATATGCGGGTACGCAAGGAACTTCTGTTTTAAAGGTTTTCGACTTAACGGTATCTGCAACAGGAAATAATGAAAAAACACTGAAGCGATTTGGCATTCCTTATGAAAAATCTTATACTCATTCTTTATCCCATGCCGGCTATTATCGCGGTGCAACCCCCATATCTTTAAAAATTCTTTTTGCGCCAATTGACGGAAAAATACTTGGAGCACAAGCAGTCGGTCACGCTGGGGTTGAAAAAAGAATTGATGTCATCGCAACAGCCATCCGGGCAGGAATGACCGTGCATGATCTGGAAAAACTAGAACTATCCTATGCTCCACCTTATTCATCAGCCAAAGATCCGGTCAATATGGCAGGCTATGTTGCCTCTAATATTGTTAAGCAGGATTGCCAGGTTATTCATTGGGATGAACTTAGCCAGTTAGACCAAGCAAAGTCTGTATTAATTGACGTACGAACTCCCCCTGAATTTCAGCTAGGCACTATCGAGGGTGCTATCAATATTCCGCTGGATGAACTGCGTCCTCGTATGGCAGAAATACCAACTGATAAAGAAGTTATTCTTTTTTGCCAGGTTGGTTTAAGAGGCTATTTGGCATACCGAATTTTGATCCAACATGGTTACCAAACGATTAAAAATTTAAGTGGGGGCTATAAAACCTATTCGATAACCACCACAGAACAATCCAATCGAGGGATTTTTGAAGCTGTAAGTTCGTAGATTTGATCGACAGCGTGAAGATTGCCAGAGCAGCGTCCTAGCTCAATGAAGCTGAATTGTCTGATCGCAATTTATTTATCTAGTAATAAAAATGCAGGTGACATTGTATGCAAGATATGAAAGGCTATATGCAGAAAAGCGAACTTCTTAAAGCCATGGCACATCCTGTGAGGCTCTGCATCATTAAAGGTTTAATTAACAACCAGTGTAATGTTACTAAAATGCAGGAATGCCTCAATCTTCCCCAATCTACCGTATCCCAACACCTCAGTAAACTAAAGTCAGCTGGCATTATTGAAGGGGAACGAAACGGGCTGGAAATCTGTTATAAGGTGGTCAATCAACAAGTCATTAAGATTGTCGAAGAGCTATTCTAATGACCTAATAAACAAACCCACGATCTTGGGCCAGCTAGGCCGAATCGTGGGTTTTGTTTATTTTTTTCTCTTCCCGGTGATATGTTCAATCGCTATGCGAATCACAGTGCATTTATCTTTGAAAGATTCAATGACTTTTAAGCCTTTATCCTGATATTCATGACTGTACTTTTTCACTAATTCTTTAAGCATAGTGACTTTCTCCATATCATGGACAATATGGGCTTTACCGAAAACAATAACGCTTTCATAATTAGCGCTAAAAGAACTGGGTACCACCGTTGAAGTGGCGACTACGGTAAAGCATACCTGATGATTGCTGCTGATATTGTCCAGCTTGTGCCCCTCTAAGCCGCAATGCAGATATACGGCTCCGTCCAAAACAATAAAATTCAGCGGCACTCCATAGGGTTGCCCACTGTCATCAACGGTAGAAAGCACCCCATACTCTGCCTGTGCTAACAGACTTATGGCCTCATCCCGAGTGACTTGTTTATTCATATCACGAATATTTCTCATAGGTTTCACCTCATTAACATTAATTATTTATACTGCCAGCTGCAGGTTCTTCTTTCAATATAGTCAATCGTACCAAACAAAATAAGTCCGATATTACTTAAAACAGCAATTCCTGAATACATTTCCAAATAATTTACCCGCATCCAGGCATCCATAATGAAATATCCCATGCCATAGGTTGTCCCAAATGTTTCCGTAAAAAACAGCACCGATACCGCGGTGGCCATGGCAACCCGTAACGATGTCAAGAATTTAGGCATTGAAGCCGGGATTAGAATTTCCCGGCAGATATCCATAAATCCTGCACCTAATGAATACAACGGATAGTAAGTTTCCTTCGGAATTCCTTTGACCCCATCCCGCACAGCTATGATGACCTGAAATACAATAATTAAAAATATCATCAGAATTTTTGATGATTCGCCTAAGCCAAAAAGCAGCATAACGACCGGCAAAAGAGCAATTTTAGGAATCGGATAAGTTAAATAAACAATTGGTGACAAATATCGATCCCAACTGGGAAAATAGCCCATACAGAGTCCAAGTGGAATGCCGACAATGACCGCAATAAAAAGTCCTGCTATAATCCGCCATAAGCTATAGAATCCATGAATAGCAATTTGTGATACAAAAATATTAATCAGATTTTCCAATACTTTGCCGGGCGATGGAATAATGGGCAGCTGAATCCACGTCGCAGCAGCCTGCCACACAGCAAGGAAAATCAATATCCCGTAGATATACCAAATACCTGTGCCTTTGTCATTCACTTTGACCAATCCTCTTTTATCATCTTTCTTAGTTTTATGCAAAGCTGAAAAAAATCCTGATGATTACGAACATTTTCTGCTCCGAACAGCGGATTGTCGACAATATAACTGATTGTTCCGGGAGCTGCAGATAAAATCACAATTTTTTGACCTAAATAAACCGCTTCTTCCATATGGTGAGTAACTAGAATGGTGGACGTGGCATGCTTACGCCATACATTTAAAAAAACATTTTGAATATCCTCTCTGGTCATTGCATCCAGAGCTGAGAAAGGTTCATCCATCAACAGCAAGTCTGGCTTTAGCAAAAAAGCACGAGCTAAGGCAACACGCTGCTGCTGTCCTCCACTCAATTCATTCGGATAACGATATTCCAAGCCATCAAGACCCAAAAGTTGAACCATTTCAGCCAGGTTGGCCTCATTTTCTTGATTGTTTGCTTGTTTGATCTTAACTCCTAAAAGAATATTGTCATAGATATTCTTCCAGGCCAATAGTCCATAATTTTGCGGAATAAACCCGATTTTTTGAGTTCTTGGCTTAATCGGCCGCCCATTGATTTCAACCACACCAGCAAAGTTAGTCAAAATTCCAGCCAAAACTTTTAACAATGTTGATTTTCCGCATCCCGAAGGTCCTATCACCGCACATGTTTCACCTGGAGCAAGCTCCAGGTTGAAATTTTTCAGCACATCATAGCTGTTTCCGCCCGATTCGTAAGTCACGTTTAATTCTTTTATTCTAATCATATAAGGTTACCTTACAAATCTGGTATCAACTAGATCGGTATAGGAGTATTTAGTTTGAATTAATTGCCGCTGCTGCAGCCAGGTCAATACATCATCAATATCTTTTTGCTGCGGTGCTGCAGGCTTTTTATATTGGGGTAAAACAAGCGCGCCTTTTACCTCTTTTGGGAAACCGCCTTTATCGATTAATAAATCAATATAATTGTCCACAGGTTCATTGGCTAAATAGTCAATGGCTTTACTATAAGCTCTATACATGGCCTGAATTTCTTTTTCTTTCTCATGAACCGATTTTGCAGTAAATATCAGCACTCCAGGATTTAGTTGCAGCTGTTCCGAACTTTTAATGACCCTGGCACCATTTTTCACCGCAATGGTTGCCAGCGGCTCCGGAAGAGTTGCAGCAGCAATTTTGTTGTTTTGTAACATTTCCAGGCGTGCTGGTATTTGTGGAATAACAATTCGATTGATCTCATTGGCTGTTACGCCACCATCACTGGCGATCTTATCTGTAACATAATCAATAATGGTATTTTTAGAAATAGCAATCTCTTTCCCTTTGAGTTCCTGAATGGATGCTGCTGGCTCATTCTTGTTAACAACTAATTTATAGCTTCCTGTTGTCAATGAAGTGATAACCGTATCAAAACCGCCTGACTTCGCAAAAGCTTCTGCTAACATATCAGAGATAACTCCGTCTAAATTACCGCTTTGCAGCGCACTGTCGCGCTCCATAGCACTCTTAAAGGATTTCAGAGTAACAGTTAGGCCTTCTTCTTTGAAATACCCTTTTTCCTGGGCAATAATAAACGGAATAGAATCCACATCAGGCATGAGTCCAATCGTAAGCATCTGCAGTTGTCCTTGTTTTGGAGCAACATCTTGCTTTTTATCGTTAGCGCAGCCTGAAAAAAGCATCAAAAGCATCAGCAACATTGCTATAATCGTCGTTCTCTTCATTTCCCTGCCTCTTTCCTTTAAAAATAATCAGTCGCAAAGCTGCCATAAGTTCAACCTTATGGCTAGAGCGTCTAAATAAGTTTTTTCGTTTTTACAATAATTATATAACTTTCGACAACAACATCAGTCTTACCTCTTGTATCGGCAACTAAAATATCGCAAAATGAACCCACAACACATACCTTCATTGCCAATAATATTTTTACTATGATGAGCCTCAAGGCATAACTCTTCTTTGATTCCTCTTAGTTGTTAGTGTTGCCAAATAAAAAAAATGAACACCCTTACGCCATGAAAGGTGTCCACTTTCTTTAATTTAAAACTGTCTATCTCCAAGTCCAGTAGCCAAAAAGCCATTTTCAAATCATTTCATAAAAAGCACGACTACTGTCGTTAACAACGCAATGACAATGGCGGGCGGATCAACATGGGTATCACCGCTATTCATCGTCTGACCAATTAAATCACCTAATAAAGCACCAAGTACCCCAAACAAACCAGCAATCCAAACATCTCCTGTAGCAGCAGCTGCTACTGCAGCCGGTAAGGCAATATGATGGGTTGCCGGGCCAACTTTCATGAATAAAGGAAGAACCAAGGTAACTGCAGCAATTCCGAAGCCAAGCACAACATTTTTTGTCACAATGGCTGCATAACCCGAAATCAGACCGACTCCCAAACCTAGCAGACATAACGAAATGATTACATTTACACTAGGAAGCGAATAAGCTGTAAATAGTTTTTTATTCCCGAATAAGAACCTGGCAGCTATCCCGGAAAGTCCAACTGTCAATGCGACAGTATCTGTTGGTGTCGCAATACTTGCCAATAACTTTTGGATTAACAAGCCTCCTATGCCGAACAGGCCCCCAACCAGTAAAGTCCTGCTATCATTAAATTTTATGAGCGGAGTGGCAATATCGTTGCCTCCCACCATATCTTTTGTTCCTGCATAAGCAGCAGCACCTACCCCGGCAGCAAACGAGACATGAGGCCCAAAATATCCCCCAAAGGCTAATTCAGGCATATTGGCAACTACCAGTACACCACACATAATAAAAGCTGCCAATCCACCTATTGAAGCTGCAAAAATCCCACAACCGAAAGCTATTGCTATTTCGATAAAGTTAAACATAAAGTCTCTCCTCCTCTAATTGAGATATTCCACTGTAATTTAGAAACCTGCTGATACAGCTATAAATGGATGACCCGCTCCTTTCTCACTAGATTACTAACACTATATCTTCGCAAAATTCATGCCAATGGGTTCTCAGATAATAAAAAGTTATCCTCGCCGCAAAATCCAGCCTTTTCAACTCTTTTCAATAAGAAGACTACCTCTCACACCCGACATTTCCGGGGAATTTTTTCTTATCTCCCAGTAAAAATTCCCCGATTGAATAGACAACAAAAAAACCACAGCAAAATTGCTGTGGTTAAAAATTTAAAACAAGGTCCACCGGTTAATCCAATCCATTAATCCATACTTTTGAGCTTTTGCCGCAACTGTTTTGTGAGTAATCCCTAATGCCTTTGCCGCTGCTGTATAACTCCCGTGTTTTTCAAGCGCGGCTTTAATAATTTGTTTTTCATATTGCTCTAACGGAAAAATCTTTTCCCGAACAATTGAACCGTAAATTTTAACCTCTTCGCTGTCACAGCTTTTGGCATGGTGAAAACAACTAGGCAAATCACATAATTCTATATAAATCTCGTCAGTCAGTACGGCTACCCGCTCAATGATGTTCTTGAGTTCCCTAACATTTCCTGGCCACTCATAATGGACTAAGGCATCCATGGCAGCCTGACTAATGCCTTTAATTTGCTTCCCTAATTGCTGATTAAAATATTTCAAAAAATAATCGACCAACAGCGGAATATCTTCTTTTCGCTCATTGAGGGGTGGCAAATGAATGGGAATAACACTCAATCGGTAATAAAGATCGTCACGGAATTGTCCGGTTTTAACCATTTGCTCTACATTACGATTAGTAGCTGCAACCACTCGAACATTCACTTTAATACTGCCTTCTGCTCCTACCCTTTCAAAGGTACAATCTTGCAAAACTCTTAACAATTTAGATTGCATGCTTAAATCCATTTCACCAATCTCATCGAGAAATATTGTCCCTTGATCAGCTAATTCAAATTTGCCCAGCTTCTTTTTTATGGCACCAGTAAAGGCTCCTTTCTCATGCCCAAAAAGTTCACTTTCCAATAGTGTTGCCGGAATAGCAGCACAATTTAATTTTATGAACGGACCATGACAACGTGGACTGGCCTTATGAATGCCTGCGGCAATCAACTCTTTACCGGTTCCACTCTTTCCACAGATTAATACAGTTGATTGAGCTTGAGCCGCTTTTCCTGCCATGGCTAAAGCTTCTAGCACTTTAGGACTTAACCCAATAAAAGCATCAAACGCACTGCCTGGTTTTAATGTCCTGACTAGCTTTTGCTCTAAAGTCTCACCAATATACCGGTCTGGATGCCAGCGTGTTTCCTGGTCTATTCTAAGTTTCTGCTCCAAATATACAGCCTTTTGCTGAGCAACCTTAAGACTTTCAGTCAGTTCTTGCACAATAGCATCACAATCTACATAAGCCACTACGCCGGCAAGGATATCATCCAGAAGCATTGGCACTAATGCTATATCCACAGGCTCTCCACTCGCATTACCCTGAATCGATACAGCGGCTTTCTGACTAGACATAATTACCTGCTGAAAAGCCTGTGCCAAGCAAGTATCCTCAATATTTTGGCCTATTAGTTCAACCTGCGTTCTACCTAGAACACTTGCAAACCGATCATTTATTTGGGCAATACGACCATCACCAGCAATGACGCACAGACCATCATAATTGGTTTGAATAATATGTTCAAGCACCACTTTTAAACTTTCCAGGCTTTTCATCGCCATCCCCCAGACAATCATTTGTTAACAAAATCCCAATGGCAGATAAAGAAAATACCGCCATGATTTCCATCCCCTATACCCACTCAAGGAAGAAATCTATGCCGGTTCTCTAATTCTTCAGCATGCTCAATTATATAAATTACCGAATCCGTTCCTCATGTTCCAATATTTTCTAATTTAATTATACCGCGAAACTATATAAATACAAGCTTGTTTTTTAAAGTTACTGCATAAATCCCAATATTTGTATATTAAACAAGGACTATCAATCATATTATCTGGCTGTACAATGCGATAGCCAAAGCACATCTCTTAAGATTTCATGCTTTGGCTATTTGCTATGATTGAACTTGCTTAATGACTTTCGCCAATCTTTGAATACCTTCAAAAATTCTTTCTTCCGGCATGTTAGAGTAATTTAAACGAAAGGTGTTCTCCACAATACGGTTAGGAAAAAATGAATCCCCAGGAACAAAAGCAATATCCTGTTGCAAACATGACTGTAATAATTCAACAGCTTTAAAGTGTTTGGGCAGCTCAACCCAGGTAAATAAGCCTCCTTGAGGTCTGTTAAACTTAATGTCATCAGGAAAATAGTTTTGCATAGCCTCAACGATGGCATTACGCCGCTGTCGATATACCTGAACAATCTTCACAATGTTGGCATCAAAATCGTATAGATCTAAATATTTGCTTATTTCTCGCTGACTGATCGACGAAGTATGTAAGTCGGCCCCTTGTTTAATGAGCACATATTTCTCAATCAGATTTTGATCAGCCGCAATCCAGCCGATACGTAATCCAGGGCAGAAGGTTTTTGAGAAAGTACTGACAAAAATGACAATCCCCTTACGATCAAGTGATTTGATGGATGGTGGAATTTCGCCTTCAAAGCGCAATTCACCATAAGGATTATCCTCAATAACTGGAATATCATATTGACTCATCACTGCAATAAATTGCTGACGGCGCTTAATTGACCAGGTTCTCCCTGTGGGATTTTGAAAATCAGGAATAACATAGACTAACTTTATATTATCATGCCGCTCCAGGATTTGCTGCAACTCAGCAATAATCATTCCGTCACCATCAGTAGGCACTTCAATAAACTGGGGTTGATAGGCTTTAAAGGCACTGATCGCAGCTAAATAAGTGGGGCTCTCACACAAGACAATATCTCCCTCATTTAAAAATAACTTCCCTGAAAAGTCAAGTGCCTGTTGTGAACCACTGGTTATGAGAATATTGTCACTATGAACACACGTTTTAAACTTATTATTCATTCTTTGAGCAATGTGCTGACGTAGCGGTGCAAAGCCTTCAGTAGTAGAATACTGCAGAGCCTGGCTGCCTGATTCTTCTAACACAATACGGGCAACCTGTTTCATTTCCTCAATTGGAAATAGTTCGGGTGCAGGCAGGCCTCCCGCAAAGGAAATTACTTCAGGGCGCTGAGTAATTTTAAGTATTTCTCTTATTTCGGATGCTTTCATGACATCCATCCGTTTAGCAAACACAACAGCCACGATATTCCTCCTCTGCAACATTACTATTTACAGTAAATTTCCTCAATTATAATTGTCCGAAAAAAAACTGTAAATATCCAATTAGCTTTTCCAAAATAAAATTGGTACTGCTTAGGAGATATTCACCAAGAGATCATGGTCATACAACTAACGATTGCTCCTCTTCGTTAACTGTTCAAAAATTTTTTTAATTTTATCCAGCAGTTGTTCGGCTTCCCGTTCTTTTTTCACTAGACAATTAAGCAATTCCTGAATTCGATATAGCTGCTGGTAATGAATGACTGCATTAATTTTATTGCTTTGAAAATAGAATCGTAAGCGCGGCCAGACATTTTTAAAAACTATAAACGCTAAGGTCAAACTACCCATTGTATAAATGATTGCCCCAATCGTCCTGAACAGCAAATATGGTTTTAATAATTGATTGGTTTCACCAATACTTAAGCCGATCACTCGCCAAAAATAACATTGCAGGCCGCCAGCCAGCAGTAAGCTAATTCCCATAATCATCAAACCTGCATTTAGAGCTCCGACCGCTAACCAGCACCATTGGTAATGCTTCTTATTGAGTACACTTTCATTAAAAAGCATATAAAAGCAAACTGCCAACACTAAAAAACCAAAGACCCCAAATAGCGCAAAATGGGCATGAGCTGAGGTAATGTAAGTGCCATGGACATAGCGATTAATGGGTGGATAGGCCATAAAGAAACCTAAGAAGCCAGCACCAAATATATGATAAAAAACACTGCTGCCAATTAATGCGATTGTTATTTTATCACGGTTTGATAACAGTAAAAAATCCTTAATATTCGCTGTTTTTATTGTTGTATAAATTAGAATCATCACTGGAATGACTTGCATTGCACTAAAAAGACCGCCAACCCACAACCAAAACGCAGGTACGCCAATCCAATAGTAATGATGAGCAGTAGCCATGATTCCAGCCAGCGCCATAAAGGTAATATCCAAATAAACGGCAGCCTCAATGGCTTGCCGCTTAGCGCCAGTGACCTTGATTAATAAGGCCGCTAAAACACCGGTACTGATCAGCTCAAGTGACATTTCTTCCCAGATGTGTACCACCAAGAACTTTGCAATTTCATCCACTGTTGGATGAGAATAAGATATGATATTGGGAATATAAAAAATGATTAGCGATAAACTCCCAGCCAACATACTAACTAGCGTTGCCCGGCTCTTCGGCACAGTAGTCTTCTGATAGGTACGTAACAAATTCACGCTAAGAATGATTGTCGATATCGCGGTAGCAATCTTGAACGGCCAAAGAGCTTCCAGATACTCACGCCCCTCGGTGTAACCTAATAGAAGCGTTCCTAGAGTAAAACTAATTGTGCCAACCAGCAGCCAAAAGTTCACATTAATTAATTTACAACTAGAAAACTCCAGCGCGGCCTCTTCACTAAAAAAGAAATATACCGCACCAATCATTCCTAATAACGGCCAATAGATGCTGAGATTCAAATGGAAGGCTCTGCCGCTTGCATATGAAATCGGCACAGCTAAATCGGGAAGGAGGAGGGCCGCTGCACCACCAATCGCGACAATGCCCTGAATTGTAAACAGCAGGTACGCAACAAGGGCATATTTAACACTTAAATGTTGAGATAAATACAAGATGACAACTCCTTCTTACTGCGACGCTGACTATCTGGCTTGGCCATTCCTGTTGTAAATGGGCTGTGGCGGCCAGTTATTGGTGTCTATAGAGAAAACAAAGGCTAAATACTCAATCAAGTCATCGGCGTCCTCAAGCGTCAACTGATCATGACGCTTTTGTTTGGCTCCCTGTAGGATTGGAGGCTGAGTCAGATAGTCTCTTAGGCCCGCTTTACCGAGATTGCCATACACCTTGGTAAGATCGCCGCCACTATATCCCCCGTTGCCAAAAACTGTGTGGCACTCAATACAAGCTTTTTTCTGAAACAAAAGTTTGCCTTTTGCTGCCTGCAGCGGTATCGCTTGAAGTTTAGCACTGGTTGTTGAATAATAGATTAACCAAGAAAAACTGGCCAATGAAATTAAAAAAACTGCTACAAAGATCTTTAGACCCAACTTCATAAAAAATTTATCTCCTAAATTAAAACTTTTATGATAAGCCCTCATCTTAGTATTTCAAGATCTGTATAAAATAAGCATAATATTACCTGGCATGTAAAATAATGAGAGTGAATTGACAACAACATAAGACCCGCGAACAATGTTCGCGGGTCTTATGTTGTTTTTTTGTAAGACAGATCAGTTCTGGGCTCAAGCTGATTCTGATTATTTTATATTTTACAAAACTAGTTTTCGCAATCGATCGATATCTAAAATGGTGATATTGCCCTGCTCCACTTTACTAATAATCCCAGCTTCCGCCAAATCAGTCACTGTCGCGGAAACCGTTTGCCGGGCAGCGCCTACCATCATAGCGATTTGTTCAACAGTCAACCCCAATTCCAATTTAATCCCATTCTCGATTGCAACTCCTCGTTTATCAGCCATACGAACCAAAAATTCTGCAAGCCGTGCAGTAACATCTTTAAAAACCAGCCCATTGATGATTGTAATTGAGTTATGCAGCAAGTCACCCAAAACGTTAATGACATTAAACGCAAAGGTTGGATATTGCATCAATATCGTTCTAAAATTTTCAGTACTGCTTACCAGAAATACGCAGTCATCCATACATTGGGTGTAAGCTCTAGTGTGAGTACTAAAAACATCGCCAGGCTCAAGAATAGACAGTGTAAATTCCTTATCCGCTAACGTTAAATAAACCCTCAAACGTCCTTTTTTTACAATAATGACTTTATCATCAATCTGATCTGGAGGAAAAATTATTTCCTTTTTCTTGGCTTTGCGTTCAGAAAATAAACTTAACGCTTGCTCATATTCCGGTAAATTTAAAATTTCCAATAAGTTCGTATCTGATAATTTCATCCTAAGCACAAGGCTACCTCCCCTGTACGTGCCGACTCGAGGCAGCGCTCCAAAACACTGCCTCGAATCATATTAGATTCGCTTCTGCATCACCTTAAGTTTTATCCGGTAATTCCGCCAGAAGTTTATTTTTTATTGCTTGTATCTCAGCCAAAAATTCGCCGCCAACTTCAAACGAAGCCAGCCCATTGACATCAGCCTCGATCAGTGAAGCTTGAAAAGAGATGGATCCCAGCAAACAAAAATCAGCTAGATTTTCTCTGATAAATTCAACATCAGCAGCAGAACGAACCTTACTTGCCACTACAAAAACATTTTTAATTAAGATATCCCGAGCAAGATCACGAATTTGGCGAGCTGTTTGAATACTGCGCCGGCCTGGCTCAACAACGACAATGAGTGCATCGACATACTCGGCAGTACCACGTCCCAGATGCTCTACACCAGCTTCCATATCCATAATAACAACTTCGTCCCTGCTAACCAATAAATTCTGCATTAATCTTCGAATCAAGGTATTTTCCGAGCAAACGCAGCCACTGCCGCCTTTATCTACAGTTCCCATGGTCAATAACTTAACACCTTGATATTCTACCCAAAGGGCTTCCGGTAGATCATCGACCTTTGGGTTTAGTATAAACAGTGAACCGTATGCGCCATCAGAACCGGTACGTTCCTGAGCTAACTCTTTCATTTTTGCCAATGGAGTAATATTGGCCTGAATTTTTTCAGGAATACCAACCGCTGCTGCAAGATTAGCATCAGGATCGGCATCAACAGCCAAGACAGCATATCCTTCTTTGGCAAATAAGCGGGCTAATGTACCTGCCAATGTAGTTTTACCAACGCCGCCTTTGCCACTCACGGCTATTTTCATAAAAACTCCTCCTAATACTATCCAGCACCTTGCATCAACATGCCAAGTTTATTATATCCCTAAAAGCTGTCTTCTTTCTTGGATTGCAGTATATATTTTTTGTGCTGCTGCCTGCGGATCGGTTTCAACAATAAAATAACCGCCAGTTAGATCTTTTGTTTTTTCTGTCAGTACATCAACCACTACAGAAGACCCCATTACCTGTGGAATGACTCCCAAATGAGTTGGAAATCCTAATGAAACGGCCCAAGTACCAATAGCCAGTGCTTTTTCCGACATGCACTCTGGTGCTGACGCAACCACTGGCAATTGATCCAAATCAACACCAATTTTGTTGGCAAGTGCAACAGCCAATGAAACAGCCCGGGTATTGTCCACACAGGAACCCATATGCAGCACGAGTGGCAGCGGACCGTTAAGTCCGGCGGCCTCACCAATAGCTCTCAGCACGGCTTTTAATGAGTCCCCGGCAAATTCTTCAGTGGCCTCCATGGTCATCATGCCTGCTTTTGCAAACGCACCAGCACCACAGCCTGTAGCCAATAAAAGCACATTGCGCTTTGCTAACTCTTTGGCAATAGTCAGATAGGCTTGATCCTGAGGAACTTTAGGCGTATTACAGCCCGCAAATAAGGCCACTCCCTGGATATTTCCGTTTACAATATTATCTAGAAGTGGCTTTAGCGGATCATTCGCATCTAATTTACTAAGCGCTCCAACGACAGCCTCGGCACTAAAACCCCCGATCACAGTACTGCTGTGCTGAGGAATGTTTACTTTATCATGATCACGCCGTTTATAAGCCGCAATAGCTAGGCGGATAATTTCCCTGGAGCTTTCCTTGGCTGTCTGAGTCTGAAACTCGATATGAGTGGCCCCAGGGATTTTACAGCTGCTCATTGTTGTAATAAGCTTAGTGTGGAAGCACTCGCTAAGCTTTCCTAATGAAGGCATGATACATTGCACATCAACCACAATGGCATCAAGAGCACCCGTTAAAATAGGCAATTCCTGCGAAAGATAATTTGTGGCAAGCGGAATACCACGCCGCATTAGAACTTCATTCCCAGTACAGCAAACACCAACAACATTAATTCCGCCGTCAGCACCAGCTTGAATGGCCTCGTCATTTAATTCAGCCGCCATATCACAAACAAATTCACTTAATAACGGATTATGGCCATTCACGGCAATATTAACACAATTCGCTTTGATAACGCCTAGATTAGCTGATGTCACAACAGGCTCAGGAGTACCAAAGAGAGCATCTGACAATTCAGTAGCCAAATACATTCCGGTATAATCAGCCAACGATCCCCGCAAGCCTGCCAGCAATAAGTTTGCCGGATCGGCATCAGTTCCTACATGGGTACGAGCCATGATGTCAGCTATGGAGGCATCGATATTATGTGGTGCTACACCTAAAGCAGTCAATTTAGCAAGACGGACTTCTGGAATTGTGGATTCCAGCCAAGCACAGGGTATCTTCTCGTCTTGACGTGAGAAATCCTCTAATGACTTCAAGGCTATCTCGCGCAAAAGCTGGTTATGCTCTTTCCCATCAAGAGAAATATTTAATCTGGCCGCAATACCATGAAGTTTTTCTTGATCTTTAATGATATAGTCAGGAGCATGCCCTTCGCTCATTTCTAATAATGTTTTGGCAATGTGGCGACCATGATCGGAGTGAGCTGCAGTACCGGCAGCAATGCCTCTGATGAGATTTCGTGCAACAATAGTATGAACGTCAGCACCACACACACCTTGGTCAGGTCCATCGCCAACGGGATTAACCCGGCACGGTCCCTTCCAGCAAAGCCGACAACAAACTCCAAGCAATCCAAAGCCGCACTGCGGCAATTGCTGCTCGTAACGATCCCATACTGTTTCAAATTTATTGGTTCTTGCCAATGTCAGCATTTCATTCGCACAAGGCTCACAGGATTGATTTTTATTCATAAGTCTTTCCTCCCCTATTTTTTGATGCTTTCCCAGTTAGCAAATCTTATGCTGATATTCTGCTGCAGTAATTAACTTCATGGCTTTCACCGGACAAGACTGAATACAAGCACAGGCTTCTTCACTGACTGCTCCAATCCGGCTAATACACAGATCACACTTAAGGGCTTTGGCCTTGTTAACTGCTTTTCCCCCTTCAAGCTGTGACTTTACACGCACTCGAATAGCACCAAAAGGACAGGCTTTTGAGCACAACCGGCATCCGATACAGGTCTCTTCACTTAACGTCACCATGCCTGCTTGATGATATAAGGCATTAACTGGACATACCTGTACACAAGGGGCATCCTCACAGTGACGACACTGTACGGTAATAGGACCTTGTTCTGAGTGCTTAACTACAATTCGTGGTTCGAGTTTATGTCCATGCAAGGCGGCGCTAAACAAATCAAGATCTTGGTGACTTAACCCGCAAGCAATTTCACAGCTTCTACAACCCAAGCATTTACTGGAATCCACGTGAACAAACCGATTTTCACTGGTTGTCATTACAAGCCCTCCCTTTAACAAAGTTACTCAAATTTAGATCAAATGATTGACAATAAATCCTTAGGCGTCGTTACCTTTTTAACTATTCTAACAATTTTAATCCAACAAAGCTGTCATTTAGCTGACAGAATCGCCACTTGGATAAAATATTGTGTTAACAATCTTCTAACTATCTCCAAAGTATCTTGGTATTTACAATCATTTAACAATAAAAGGCAATCCGATTCTCGGATTGCCTTTTATCGCCATTCATTTAATTAGGCAAAATGCCCTTTCTATAGGTTAAACTTACGCTAACTCATCCATCAGTGGTGTCACGATAATAGCCTCGATACTTTGAATTGAAAGTGTTTGAACAGCCAATTGCGGCAGCGAAGATTCGTAAGTCATTCGTTCGGCAGCGTAAATCACCCCTGTAGGAATTTTATCTCCCCATTGCGCAGCAACAGCCGTGGCTTTGGTATAATCAGTTGGATCATAGTCAGATAGCTCGGAAACCGCATAAACACGTTCTTGATACCACTTATAGGTGTTTACATGGTTAAAGGAAACACAGGGCTGCAAAATATCAATCACTGAGAAACCTTTATGTTTTATTGCTTGAGCAATAATCTCAGCCAGCTTGGGATCAGCCGCTGTGGAACGAGCAACAAAAGAAGCTCCGGCTTGCAAGGCTGTTTGAACAATGTTGATTGGCTGCTCAACATTCCCCCGGGGTGGAGGAGTAAATTTTGTAACGATTCCTAGGTCACTAGTAGGCGAAGACTGTCCTTTAGTAAGACCGTAGATCTGATTGTTATGAATCAGATAAGTAATATCGAGATTTCGTCTTGCAGTGTGAATAAAATGGCCGATTCCCAGCCCCATTCCATCTCCATCGCCGCCTTCAGCAATTACAGTCAATTGATGATTAGCCAGCTTAACTCCAGTCGCTACCGGCAGCGATCGACCATGCAATGTCTCAATCCGGTATGTATTTAGATATTGGGCAATTTTACTTGAGCAGCCAATACCGGTTACCAGAGCTGTTTGCTCTGGATCCAAGTTTAGTGACATAAAGGCTTTTTTCCAAGCGTTCCATATGCCATAATTGCCGCAGCCAATACACCAGGTAGGTACATACGAATTTTTTAAATCTTCCATTAGAGTAGTACCTCCTTTATTTTCTCAATAATTAATGCCGGCGTAAACGGGCGTGAATCATATTTTAAATAGACTTCTTCCATGGATAAACCAGTATAGGTCCGAATCATTGCACCTAATTGTCCCGTTTTATTGCCTTCAATCAGCAAGGTTCTCTTGCTGCCTTGCAGAACAGCCTGCACAGCTTCTGCCGGAAAAGGAGATAGATACAGAACTTGCAAAAAATTCACAGTCCTTCCAGTCTGGTTGACTGCGGTTATTGCCTCTAGAATGGCTCCTTTGCTTGATCCCCAGCCAATGATTGTAAGCTCAGCGGCTTGTGGGCCATGAAGCTTAACACCTTGGATTTCCTGTAAGATTCCAGGCACTTTAGCAAACAGCTTATCAAGACCGGCAGCTGTTATTTCAGGCTCTTGAGCCGCATATTCGCGATTGCCGGAACTATAGAAGCCATCTTCACCATGTGTGTAGCTGGTTGCAATATGACGTCCCTTCATTTGACCCGGAATGGCTCGAGGCGAGACTCCATCCTCAGCAGCTCGATAACGCAAATAGGGCTGATTGTCGTTGAGCCATGATTCGTCAACCAATGCGCCCCGGTCAACACGAAGATCTCCATCCTCAAAATATGGATGGACAATACTAGAGTCAGCCAAATATTTATCTGTCAAAATAATACCCGGAACCTGAAACTTTTCAACTAGATTAAACAATTGAAAAGTTTCAAAAAAACATTCTTCAACATCTCCTGGCGCCATAACAATGCGTGGAAATTCACCCTGTGATGCATGCACAACAAAGTTTAAGTCAGCTTGTGCAGTACGAGTAGGCAGCCCAGTACTAGGACCACCGCGCTGCGCATTGACAATAACCAGCGGAACCTCTGCCTGTGCAGCAAAGCCCAAGGCTTCAGTCATCAGGGCAAAGCCGCCGCCACTGGTTGACCCTAGAGCCCGCACACCAGCAAACCCGGCCCCAATCAGCATATTGACTGCTGCAATTTCATCCTCGGCTTGTTTAAAAACCAAGCCATATTCGACTGCATGATCCGCTAAATAAGTCAGCACACTTGATCCAGGAGTCATTGGATAACCGGCAGCAAATTTAACACCGGCTTTAATTGCCCCCATGGCAATCGCATCATTACCGTTCAAAAGCATCTTTCTGTTGCCATCAGCCTGAAATGACAGCGGGAAAGTTTTTTCCTCCGCAAAAAGGCTGCGAGTCTGATCAAATGTTTGGTAAAGTAAGGTTAAATTTTGCTGCAAAACTTTTGCTTTTATAAAACCAGTCTTCATGATATCAGCAATTTTCTCTATTGGAAAACCCGATAGTGCACAAAAAGCGCCTAACATAGCACTATTTGCCATGACCTTGGCAGTTTCACCACTAAGAGAACCAATGAGCTTAACTGGATATAAGGTTACAGCTTGTGGTACTTTATCTCTATCTGGTTTAACTGCGTCACTGTCGTATAACACTGCCGCACCGCGGTCAAGTTTATTATAATTTTGATCCAAGGCTTCCTGCGATAAAGCACATAAAAAATCAAGCCGTTCTTCGTAAGCTTTGACCGGATTGGCATCAAAGCTCACAATACAAGTATTAAGCCCCCCTTTAATTAAGGACGGATACTCATTGACAACAAATGCCCAAAGCCCATTGCGTGCTCCTGCCTTAGCAACAAGAGCACCGGCGCTCATGATGCCATACCCTGCTTGACCGCCAAACATGACTGTAAAAGGTTTTCGCCACATATACATCCTCCGTTCTGTTTTATGCCGTAATGATTATTAATAAGTAAATCTTTTCTACATTCTTTTTAATAGACCTTCTTTTAATATAGATTTTACAAAACTTGTTATACCTAATAAATCAATAAAAGCAGCGATGCTCTCGCTGCTTTTATTGATTTATTTCTGTTTCTGAACCACAGCATATAAAGGATAATAATCAAATTTCAATCCCTCAACAGTGCGGTAGGATTCAAACTCAGCTTCAATATCAGTAATTGCCTGTTCGCGCAGGTCGTCAGGGACATGATTTAAATAATTACCAAAGAAGCTTGCTGTCATAAACTGTGTAATCTCAGTAGCATTCTGAAAAACCCTGCTGCTAACCTGCACATGAATTTCCTTAATGATCAATGTTTCTTCAATAAACAGATTAATCCAGTCAGCGGTTGTCAGGTTATATTGTTTTTGAGTACTGCTTTCTTGACGGACAAAGCTTTTGTAGGGATCTCGCTTAAGTACTTTATCAGTAATGCCCGTCAAGCCGATTATGCTATGCAGTTCTTTGCAGGGTATCGTAATGCCAAATTTCCCATTTGGTTTCAAAACTCGGTTGATTTCCTGGATAACATTTTTTTTATCCGCTATCCAATGAAAAACCCAATTCATATAAACAATGTCTACTGTGTTATCTGCGAGAAAACTGAGATTCTCGGCAATTCCCTGTTTAAATACTGCATTTGCACTCATATGCTTTTGATTGGCTATAGCAATCCGTTCAATCAACGGATCAATACCAATATACTGTCCATCATTGCCAATTGATTCAATTACCTTTGGAGCTAAGCTTCCCGTTCCGCAGCCAATATCCAAGACTGAATATCCTGACTTTAGATCCAATTTCTCAAGGAGAACGCATCCATCATTGAACTGCGATTGGCTGCTCGCGTCATACTTCTCAGCTAAGTCCTTGGTATCCAAATGCAGATTAACCGCCATTCTTATTTTCCTTTCCGCAATTAGCCGTTATTTTTTTTGAGCTGCGATCTTCTCAGCAATACCAGTATCCTTAATGACTTTAGTTAGACGAGCATTATCTTCAATCCACTTTTTCTCAAATTCCTGAGGTCCAAGATACTCTACAGTCATTCCTAAATCTTCCATATTCTTTTTAAATTCCGGGTCGTTGATCATTCTGGATAAATCATCAACAAGCTGATTTCGTATTTCGGCCGGAAGCCCTTTAGGGGCGCCTAGAGCATGCCATGCATGATAAACCACAGACAGCCCAGATTCCTTAAAGGTAGGTATATTTGTAAAGCCAGTATCTTTAATGCGTTGATCAGCCGCAACCGCCAATACTTTGACCTTACCACTCTTTAGATATTCCTTAATAGTTGGCGGATTTGTAAACATTAACTGAACATGACCACCAAGCACAGCAGCTAAAGCCTCAGACTCCCCGCGAAAGGGAACTTGGGCGATATCAATACCGGCTTCTTTAGCAAACATTTCCCCTGCCACGTGATTACCCGAACCTAAGCCAGAATGACCATATTTTATTTCACCTGGGTGCTGTTTAGCATATTGAACCAAATCATCAATGCTTTCCCATGGCTGATTTGCCAAAACTACAGCAACCGAGGGAGTCGACATAACCTGTACAAGTGGTTCTAAAGCAGTCGGATAATGGTAGCGAGTCTGTCCATATAAAGGCTGTAAGAAAGATCCCATCGAAACATAGCCGATGGTATAACCATCCGCTTTAGCCCCGGCAAGCTCATTCGTACCTATCGTTGATGCACCACCCGCGATATTGGTAACAACCAAAGGCTGGCCAAGATGCTTCTGCGCTACTTTCTCCATAGCACGTGCCATCATATCGGCACTGCCTCCAGCCGCATACGGTACAATCATGGTAATCGGTTTTGTCGGGTACTTTTCTACTGTAGATGCCGGCTTGCCTTGCGTGCCACAACCAACAGTGAGCAACATGATTGATATACAAATAAACAAATACATAACGGCTGACTTATTGACTATCATCGCAATATTCCTCCCGATTATTAATAGTTATTATCCTTTGTTCAACATGCTAACTGTTACTACAGTTTCCGCCAACTGTTGTCACGTCCCCCCCAACTTACTAAATTATAGACAATAATCAGAATACCAATGACCAGGATAGTTCCTGAAATAGGCCGCATAAAAAGTGAATATACATTGCCATTACCGATAATGAGACTTTGAGTTAATCCGGTTTCCACTGTTGGTCCTAAAATTAAACCGATAATCAAGGGAGCGGGCTCATAACCTGCACGCTTCATAAAAAACCCCAGAAAGCCAAATCCCAGTAACAAACCTAAATCAAACATACTATTGTTGATAGAGTAAGCACCAGTCATTGTCACCATTAAAACAATGGGCATTAGAATATTTAAGGGTGTTTTAAGCAAATATGCAAATATTCCCACTAGCGGCAAGTTAATAATCAATAACAATACATTGCCGATATACATACTGGCGATAAGGCCCCAAAACAAGTCCGAATGTTGAGTAATTAAAGTTGGGCCAGGAACAATGCCATGAATCATAAAACCGCTTAATAAAATAGCAGAGCCTGCAGAAAAAGGAAGACCTAAGGACAATAACGGAATCATCGTTGCCGATGCAGCTGCATTATTGGCCGCTTCCGGACCGGCAACGCCCTCGATAGCCCCTTGACCAAATTCCTCTGGATTCTTACTGCGTTTTTTTTCGACAGCATAGGATGCAAAACTTGAAATGATCCCAGATGGACCCGGAAGCAGACCGGCCAAAAACCCAATGGCACCGCCACGAAAAATTGGTGCTATAGAGCGTCTCCACTCTACAGGATTGGGGTATAACTCACGAAACCGAACCTGCTGTAATTGCTTTTTTGTGTTCGGTTCAATCATAGTATCTAACAGCTCACTAATACCAAATAACCCCATTGCCACAATAGAAAACTCCATACCGCGCTGCAACTCATCAATCCCAAAAGAAAAGCGGCTAATTCCAGTTAAACTATCCAGCCCTATCGTGCCAAGCATAATACCAATAGTAGCCATTAATGCTGATTTAAGCATAGAAGCTCCCGTTAGGCGCGTTAAAATAATCAAGCCTAAGACAGCAATGGCAAAATATTCCGGAGGTCCGAAAAACAAGGCTGCGTCAGCCAATATCGGTGCAAAAAAAGTTAATCCAATTAGGCCCATAGTTCCGGCAATAAATGAGCCAATTGCAGCAACCGCTAACGCCGCCCCACCCCGTCCTTTCTTTGCCATAGCATGACCATCAACACAAGTGATGACTGAGGCTGCTTCTCCTGGAACATTTAATAAAATTGAAGTTGTTGAACCGCCAAACATAGCACCATAATAAATTCCCGCAAACATAATGATGGAAGCCGTTGCATCCATATTAAAGCTCAGCGGTAATAGCAATGCAATGGTTCCAATTGGACCAATCCCAGGCAACACCCCAACCAGTGTACCTAGGAGAACACCAGTCATACAAGCCAATAAGTTCGCAAATGACAAACTTATAAAAAATCCATCGAATAGCAGTTGTAAAACGTCCAATCATTGATCCCTCCATGCTATGGCAGAGTAATCCCTAATATTTTTACAAATACGATAAAAAAGCTAACAGCAACAGTTGTGGATAGTAATCCCGGCTTAAGCCACCCAACCGTATCGGTCACTTTCAATAAATAAAACATAATAATAAAGGTTGCCGCTATATAGCCAACAACTTGGAGAAAAATGATATAAAAAATTAATCCAATGCTTACAAGCAAAAATTTACGCCAATTAACCTCAGAAAAATTCATTTGCTGTTTACCAAAAAGCTGGCGAATCATTATTGCAATGATTAGAACACTTGCTGTAACTCCAGTTAAAATTGGTAAAAATCCGGCTTTAGGTGCAGCAATCATGCCAAAAGATAACTCTTTTGCAAAAAACAGATAGATAAAACTTCCAGCTATAAAAAAACATGCTACAGCTTTTTCGATCATATCACGTGCTCCTTATCGGCTTGATCTTGTTTACTGCAATGAAGAATAATAGTAAATTTTGTTCCCTCGCCAACCTTACTATCGACTTCAATAACTCCGGCATGCCGATAGACAATTCGATAACAAACTGCCAGCCCAATGCCAATCCCATTTTCTTTTGTAGTTAGAAAAGGAGTTCCCAATTTATTTAAGATGTCCGGTGAGATTCCTGTTCCCTGGTCTTGTATGGCAAGAATAACCTGTGCGTCACGCTGCTCAGTACTGATTGTCACTATCCCGCCTTGCAGCATGGATTCAATTGCATTTCTCACCAGGTTTAAGATAAGCTGGCGCATGCTATTTTCGTCTACACTTACAGACGGAATCGGCAGTAAATGAAGCGCGATCTGACAACGTGAACGTACGGCATCTGACTGCAAGAGAGGTACAATCTCAGTAATGATCTGATTCAAATCCCGATCTTTAAAATCCATTGATTTATTTTTAGCTAAAGCCAAAAACTCAGTGATGATTTGATTCGCTCGATCCATTTCACTAATCATCAGCGTAAAATGTTCAAGAGAATTTTTAAACTCCTGTTTATTGCTGAGATATTGCAAGAATCCCCTAACCGTTGTCATGGGATTTCTCACTTCATGGCCAATACTTGCAGCCATCTCCCCAACAATATTTAATCTGTCAAGACGTGCCATATTTTCAGTCTGAGCACTGATATATCGCAAAATAGGCGTCAATTCCGGTATTTTACTTTCAAATTGCTTGGCCCGGCCTTTGAGAATAGCTTCGGCAAACAACTCCAATTCCTTTTTAAATTGAATAAATACTTCTTGAAAAAGCATAATGACGATCATTAGGATGAAAAAAGCTACTGAAAAGAACTTCATGGTTCTTTCCCATAATTCTGACCTAACCCGATTCAGATTTAAACAGGCAAAAGCATACCCAATAACTTTATCATTCATAATAATCGGCCGAACATGATAAAGAATGGAATCCCCATACCAAATGATTGAATTCTTCTGTATTCCCAATTCTGGAATATTGGTTTTATAAAGTTCGCGGAATAACGCAGGATCAACATCCAGGAGTAGAGAGCGATCAAAATCAGGTCCAATGGCTACGATCCGCTGCTGATCTTGAGCAAAAAAACCATATTTAATCAGCTGAGAGGTCAATATGATATTTTCCAATTCCGGCTGCAGCGTCTTATTGATAGCAACGACCTGTTCTTCTAAGGTTTTTCCGGCACTGGCTTGCTGCTCCAAAATCCCAGCGAATGTTTTAGCTGGAATTTTATGCAAGAGGAAACTGGTAATCGTCTCAAGCTGACCAGCATACTCCTCCTCGCGTTCACGAAAAGCAATCCATTGGCCATAGGTCATAATGAGTAACATAAACAATGATATAATGCAGATAATTTTAATGTTTAGTCTAGTCGTCAGAGTAAACTTATTCATTATATCACTGTCTTTCATTTAAAATTTCGAATTAACATAAAATAGTTTTTTATGGAAAAATACCCATTACTTACCACAAGAGTAAGTAATGGGTATTTCGTCGTTTTTCCAGACAATTCCTGCTAAAAATTTACATTATTCCCAAAAATCACATGGTTTAGCTAACAAAAATTCCTGCATTTAAAATTCGTTAGGCAAACCATTCAGCTCAGCCATTGTAAATACTGGCCCATCCAGACAGACAAATTTACTGCCAATATTGCAGCGGCCGCATTTTCCTACGCCACATTTCATCCTCATTTCCAAAGTGGTAATGACTTGATCATCAGTAAATCCCATTTTTTTTAAGACTTGCAAACAAAATTTTATCATGACAGGAGGCCCGCACAACACAACCATTTTGTCCTGTGGCTCAGGATTGATACGTTCAAGGAAAGCCGGAACAAAGCCAATGTTACACGGACAATTTTCGTCACCACTGTCAACAGTAACATGTACTTTAGTATTGTGCTCCTGTGGCCATTGCTCAAATAAATCTTCTTTAAAACACAAGTCAGCCATTGACCTGGCACCATAGACAATATCGATGCTGCCAAAGTCATCCCGGTGCTCAAAGCAGTACTTGATCAGTGAACGTACTGGGGCAAGACCAATGCCGCCGCCAATAAACAACATATCTTTTCCCAAGCATTTTTCGATAGGGAATCCATTGCCGTATGGTCCCCTGACTCCAATCATCTGTCCCGTTTTAATCTCATGAAGAGCATCGGTTAACATGCCACATTTCTTGATTGCAAACTCTAGATGATTCTCGCCCTGTGCCGTAATCGAAAACATGCCTTCACCAATATTCAGTAATGAAACCATCCCTAATTGACCTGGCTGCGGTGTAAAAGGTTTCTTCCCCTCCATAGTACTTACATAAAAAGTCTTTATATCAGACGTTTCTTCAATAATATGAGAAACTTGTACAAGCTCTGGAACTAAAGGATTATCACAATTGCACTGACTCAATGCTTGATACCTCCTTGACCTTGTCAATAAATAAAGTAATATCAACATGGACTGGACATTTTGTTAAACAGCGTCCACAGCCGACACAAAGATTCTTACCATATCGCTCATTAAAGTACTCCAACTTATGCAGAAACCGGTTACGAATCCGCTCATTCTTACTGGGACGGGGATCGTGGCCGCCAGCCATTCTGGCATAGTCGGAGAACATACAGGAATCCCAGCACCGGAATCGATATCCTTCATTGCCGTTGTTCTGCACATCAATATCAAAACAATAGCAGGTTGGACAAAGATAGGTACAAGTACCACAACCAATGCATTTGCGGCTGACTTCCTGCCAAATTGGATGATTAAACATTTTGGACAACTGTGCCGGCAAACCTTGGGCGTCGACTTTTAATGTACAGGATACTTCAGGGACACTTCCCTCCTCATCACGCACTAATCCCTGCCATTTTTCCACCACAGCTTGACCGGCTGCAGTTTGTGCCACTATGCTGTAAGAATTCCCCAAATCGCACAATTGAATATCGGCAGCTCCATGGCCAGCCGGACTTCCCCCCATTGACTCGCAAAAACAAGTAGGGGCTGTCTTATTGCAGCCAATACACACTGTGATCAGTTTTTCCCGCTTAACGCGATAGAAATCGTCCACAAAAGTTTTCGTTAGAAAGACATCATCCATACACTGAATGCTTTGCATATCACAAGGCCGGATACCAAAGATAATTTGTTGCTTGGCCTCATTATGAATGTCTAACGACGTAATAGTCTGATTCTCAACCTGATAGGAATACATCTTCTCAGTCTGGGGAAACAGACTGTCCTTTGGTGGCAGCAGCGTATTGACAGCTGAAAAAGCTAAGGTACCTTCACTGCCCCACAAGGAAAATTTACTGATTCCATCTACTGTCATTGGGACTAAAACCTGCGCATCTTGCGCCAGTATAGCAATGGCATCCATCATATTCGCTTTAGTTATGGTCTTCATGCTGACCACCTCCTCACATAAATTCTTCAATATCATCCAGCCGATATTTACCTAATGGCGGTGTGTCTTCAGTATCTAAAGAAGCTTTATAAGGGCCAAACAATTGATTCATGTCTTTGATTAATTTACGGTTTAGCTCCATAAGCGGCAAATCCATCGGACAAGCTCGGGCACATTCCCCGCATTCAATACACCGGTCACCAATATGATAAGCACGTGTCAGGCCAAACACTTGGTTTTCAGCCAAATTGTTTTGTTTCCCCTGCCATCCTACCCGGTATTGCTCCACAAAACATTCCCGACAATTGCATGCCGGACAAATATTCCGACACGCATAACAACGAATGCATTTGCTAAATTGCTTAGTCCAATATTCATATTTTTCATCAGCAGACTTTTTTTCTAATTCTTCCACAGCTTTAAACCGTTCCGGCTTATCGCTTTCTGGTACAGGTTCGCCGATGAGCAGATCAAAAACGACCGGATTAGGATGCGTACACTCCTGGCACTTTAGCGCTGTTTCATTGCTCGCAGAATCTTTCATTCCGCTACAGCAAATTCCGATAATATAGAGTTTTTCTTTGTCGATTTGTCCATCCTGGACTAAGCGGTTGATAGCCCTAGAATCGCATCCCCTCGCAAATAAGCCGACTTTTCTGTGTTCAAACTTGTCATCAAGTAAATATTTGGCTGTACCGGCTAAACAATATTCATCCCAAATCAGCCGGTCGATCTGATCTGCTGAAGTAATGAAAGCTGGCGGCGACTGCTGGGGAAACCGTCCCTTTTCCCAGCCAATGATCATATGTACTTCGCCTTTTTCCAAAAGCTCGCGGGCTATTTCGCGCATTTTAACGGTAAACTCATTCATTTTGCGCCCCTCAACTTCCTATTTGGCCCAATTGCCTTAATCTCTTCACAAAGCTGTGTCACAGTATCTCGGAACTTACCAGCTTCAGCACCGGAAATCCAACGGGCCTGAAATCGCTGCGGATCGATACCATTGAATTCTAGAAAACGCTTCATAACTAAAAACCGGCGCCTGGTATAGTAGTTGCCAGTCGAATAATGACAGTCACCAGGATGGCAGCCAGCCACTAATACACCATCAGCTCCGCGCTGAAAGGCTCTAATAATAAATTGGGGATTTACCCGTGCCGAGCAAGGAACTCTTAGAATTCTGATGTTTTCAGGATACTTCATTCGGCTTAGTCCGGCTAAATCAGCACCTGAATAAGAGCACCAGTTGCAGCAAAACGCTAATATCTTGGGTTCCCAGTTCGTCTCTGAGATTATCGCCATAGGGCATCTACCTCCTCAAGAATTTGATCATTCTTAAAGCCCTGAAGGTCAATAGCTCCCGGGCGGCAGGTTACGGTACAAGCGCCACAACCCTGGCAAAGTCCGCTATTTACAGAAGCAATATTACGGATAATTCTATTTCCATGATGATCACGATCAGTAAAACTGGTCAACTGAATAGCCTTATAAGGACATACGGGGATACACATACCACAGCCTGAGCAAACACTTGGATTGCTTTTAGCTGTCATAGGATTGGTTTCTAGTTGACTTTTGCTCAACAAGCCGCACACTTTGGCTGCCGCTGCACCGGCTTGTGCCACCGTATCAGGAATATCTTTCGGGCCTTGACAGGCCCCAGCAAGAAATACTCCTGCCGTAGGGGTTTCCACCGGTCGAAGCTTTGGATGTGCTTCCTGATACCAGCCATCCAGATCAGGCAAGAAACCAACCGTCTGAGCCAATTCGCGCGAACCGGCGCTTGGAACCATAGCAGTTGCCAGTACCACCATATCAGCAGCAATTTGCACTTGTTTTCCGATAAGCGAATCTTCCCCTTTTACAATAAGTTTGTCACCTTCTTGATAAATTTTTGATACCCGCCCGCGCAAATAGTGAGCTCCATCTTTTAGTGTTGCTTCATAGAATTCATCATAGCCTTTACCCGGAGTGCGCACGTCCATATAAAACACATAAACATTGGCATCAGAAATTTTGTCCAGCACCTGATGCGCATGCTTAGCGGTATACATACAGCAAGCCCTTGAACAATAGCGCTTAGCCTTGGCTGGTTCCCGGGAACCTACACATTTGATAAATACAACCGATTTAGGTTCCTTGCCGTCCGATGGACGTTTGATTTTACCACCAGTAGGGCCGGAAGCATTTACCATCCGTTCAAAATGCAGTCCGGTGACCACATCAGCAAATTTCCCATATCCATATTCGCCATAAACCTCTTCCCATTTATATAAATCATAGCCTGTTGCCATAACAATAGCGCCAAAAGTATCGGTAATATAAGTTTCGGTATCTTCATAATTGACCGCTCCAGTCGGACAAACTTTAGCACAAAGACCACACTTGCCGGCAACCAGCTTGCGGCAATGTTTGGGATCAATCACGGGTTTATTGGGTACGGCTTGTGCAAAAGGCTTATAAATACAAGCCCGGGTTCCCAATCCCAAATCATATTCATTAGGAACCTTCTGCGGGCATTTTGTTTCGCATAAACCACAGCCCGTACACTTATAATGGTCCACATATTTGGCTTTTTGACGGATTTTGACCGTAAAGTTTCCAATAAAACCATTGACTTCAACCACTTCCGAATAAGCCATGAGCTCAATGTTGGGATGCTGCGCCGCTTCAACCATTTTGGGAGTGCTAATGCAAGCCGAACAATCCATTGTCGGGAATGTCTTATCCAGCATCGGCATTTTGCCGCCGATCGTAGGCTCGCGGTCAACTAAGATGACTTGATGGCCAGCATCGGCAATGTCCAAAGCCGCCTGCATTCCGGCAATGCCAGCGCCAATCACCAACGCCTTTTTATGCACAGGAATGGTCGTAGAATATAGCGCTTCGTTTCTATTGACTTTTGCTGCCGACATTTTCACTAAATCTATGGCTTTTTCAGTAGCTTTAGCAACATCAGCATGGACCCAGGAGCATTGCTCCCGTAAATTGGTCATTTCAAACATGTACGGATTTAAGCCTCCGCTGGCTAACGTTTTGCGGAAGGTTGGCTCATGCATCCTTGGTGTGCAAGAAGCAACAACAATTGCATTTAGATCATGTTTCTTGATGGCATCTTTAATAAACTCCTGTCCTGGTTCAGAGCACATATATTTGTAGTCTGCTGAATAAATTACCCCAGGAAATGTACTGGCAGCTTCAGCAACTTTGGCACAATCAACTGTAGCTGCAATATTACTGCCGCAATGACAAATAAATACCCCAATACGTTTCATGCGCCTGCACTCCTTACTCCTGGATTTACTGTCCTTGCAATAAGCTCTTCGGCAGGTTCAAAATGTTTAGCTAAACCAAAATCCTGCCCTGAATAGCCGAAGGCTAACGCCATAAGTTCAGTAAAATGGAAAATCGGAATATGGAAATTAGTTCCTAATAACGCATTGATTTGCTTTTGCCGCATATCCAGGTTTAACATACATAACGGGCAAGCTGTTGCAATGGCTTCTGCGCCATGACTAGCAGCATTCCTGAGAATATCATGAATGAGATTTTTGCCTAGATTGGGTACAGGAACTACATGGCTCGCACCACAGCATTCTGTTTTATAATCCCAGTCTAGCGCCGTCGCTCCCAACCCTTCGATAATATGATCCATCACCATAGGATTTTCGGGATCATCAGACTGCATAATGGCCGCCGGACGTACTAATAAACAGCCATAATAAGCAGCGACTTTTAAGCCGCGCAATGGTTGAATAACTTGCTCTTTAATCTTTTCCAAGCCGACCTTTTTTCCTACAACATCTAAAAATGAAAGAATTTCGGCCTTAGCTTGGTAATCCATCTCAATAATGTCACGAATTTTGCCTTTCATTTCCGGGGAAGCTTGGACTGCCGCAGCAGTCTTTTTACATCGGGCAAAACAAGCAGCACAAGGAATTGCCACCGTTTCAAACCCCTCAGCTTCAGCAATAGCCAGATTACGGGCTGGCAGAGCCAAGGCCAGTAAATGATTGGTTGAATGCGCTGATGTAGCACCACAACAATTCCAATCCGGGATTTCGACCAAATCCATCCCTAATTTCTTTGCCACCAATTTATTGGCTGTATCATACTCGATACCCGTTGCATCCAGCGAACAGCCTGGATAATAGGCATACCTCAATGCTGCCCCTCCTTTTCAAGACACTTGTTAAAAATTCTCCGTACAGCTTGTGTATTTTTGATCCGGCCTGGCATAAAATGCGCTTTGCCGCTTTTAAATAAGTGAGCTGCAGCATCCATATCTTGAAAGAAATTACCTGATCTTAAGTTATATAAAGCACTTAGGATAACTTCCGGTGATCGCCCAAACAAGCGTACATTATTTAAGAAAATATCATTGAACAGATTAATATTTTTTTCAGTAGTAATTCCTCTCCTTTTTGCCTCCTGCCGCAGGCTTTCCATAAGTGCAGCTACTGCGACCCCTTTCGGGCAGCGGGTACTGCAGGTGTCACAGGTAGCACATAACCATATGGCTCGTGTCCTCAGAGCATCATCTAATAACCCTAACTGTAATAAACGGATAACCCGACGGGGCGACTCATCCATAATAAACCCCACGGGACATCCGGCGCTGCATTTCCCGCATTGATAACAACTGCTAAGCTCCACCCCGGCATTCTTTGCCAACTGCGTAATATCGGCATGAACTTCATTGCCAATATTGGACAGATCAACTTTTTCCACACGATCCCCTCTTCCCCACATAATAAACTTATTGCTCACTCAGTCTGCTAATAAATAAAAAATCCCCATCCCGTAGAATGAAATACCAATTCCGCAACCACGGAGAGAGGTCAACTATCAGGGAGTGGAGAACCTGCAGGAAGCTCTACGAATTATATTGTTACTGGTCTTATCGTATTGACGAATGATTGTCTACCGTAACTCACCACTCCACACAGATAAGGAAACCTTTAGACTACAACAACTCCTTTCATTATTTCGACAAATTACTCACAAACATCCTACAAACAGACAATGCCCGTAGGATGTTTACCGACAGAATATTTGTTTAATTTAGATTTATACTAATATTCTAACAAATAGTTACCAATTCTTGCAATCTATTTTTGTAGGGTTATCCCTTACACAGTTGCCGTTTCAAATAACTAGGCTCATAACAATCTATTATGTATTCCGAAATCTTAGAACTCACTGCCATGGAAACAAAAAACAACAATGGTATATAGCCTGCTGTTGTTTTTAGAAAAAACTCAAGCAAACAAGACCACATTGACTACAAACACCACAAAACAAGTTGCCTGCTTTCAAAATATCATTTACTATGGATCTAAAGTGTAGAAAAAACGAAACACAAACTTGTCTATATTTACTTCTAGACAGGATGATACATATAGGAGGAACCCGATGATTAAGCTTACAAACTACGCGCTAGCCGGTGGCTGCGCAGGAAAAATCGGCCCTGGAATTCTGTCTCAGGTGGTAAGAAATTTATCAGAGCAACGCGATGATAATTTATTAGTTGGCCTTAACACCTCTGACGATGCCGGAGTCTACCAGATAGACTCAACAACCGCATTAGTCCAAACGCTTGACTTCTTCGGCCCCATGGTGGATGATCCTTATACCTTTGGCCAGATTGCTGCTGCCAACAGCCTAAGCGATATCTATGCCATGGGAGGAAAACCATTAACAGCACTCAATATTGTTGCCTTTCCTATTTGCAAGCTTGGCCCGGAAGTACTCACAGCCATCCTCCAGGGAGGCCAGAGCAAAATCATTGAAGCCGGAGCACTCATTGTCGGTGGTCATACTGTTGAGAATTCTGAGCCCAAATATGGACTTAGCGTTACCGGGACTGTGCAGCCTGAAAAAGTTTGGACAAATGCGGGTGCCTGCCCCGGCGATTGCCTTATTTTAACCAAGGCACTCGGAACAGGAATACTGACCACGGCAGCTAAGGCCGATTTATTCCCAGCAGGAGTACAATCGGCAATACTCAGTATGACAACACTAAATCGGTTGGCTGCAGAAATTGCCAGTTCTTTTAGCATTAACGCTTGCACTGATATTACGGGCTTTGGCCTGCTTGGTCATACTTATGAGATCGCTGCCGCCAGCAAGGTACAAATAGAAATCTTCAGCCAAGCGCTGCCTATTCTCCCTGAAGCCTTAGAGGCAGCCGCAATGGGTCTCATTCCGGCTGCAATGTATTCAAACCGTAATTATTTTACAGCAGTAGATTTCGCTGAAGAATTGCCTGAGACTCTTCGTGATCTGTGTTATGACCCTCAGACTTCAGGCGGCTTATTATTCAGTGTCCCAGAACAGGCCGCCAATCTGCTGTTAACAGCATTACAACACCAGGGTATTCATACGGCAAGCCTGATTGGTAAGGTAACTTGCCACGGAGAAGCAAAAATCCACGTACATCAATAGCGAGATGTATCCTGTTGACCACTACTTAAATAGGTATTACAGTAAATGCACGCCCTCTCATGAACTAAATAGGTTATATATATAGACGAATGGCTGTAACATTTTCATGTTACAGCCATTTCTTTTTGTGATATAAAATCATTAATCTATTTCTGCGGAATCCAGCTATTCACAAGCTGTTCATTATTCTTCATCCACTCTCTGGAGCTTTTTACTGGATCATCACTTTCTGCAATAAGCCCCATTAAACTTCCCAGTTGCTGGTCATTAAGTTTAAATTTCTTGAAAAACTGAGTTACTTCAGGTAAATCTTTCTCAATGTCTTTTCGGGCAACAATATGAATGTTTTCCACTTTTCCGTAAATACCCTTAGGATCCTCAAGGAATTTCAACTTCCATGTTGCAAACTTCCAATGTGGTTTCCAGCCAGTGACTGCAACCCATTCTTGTCTTTCAATAGCATCTTTCAGTGTTGCTGTCATAGCAGGGCCACTTCCAGGTACTAATTTATAGTTAAGATTATAGTCTTTGATCGCTTTATCAGTTGCTTTCATAATACCAGCACCAGAATCAATCCCAATAATTTTCCCATCAAACTTAACTTTCTCTGCATTCAGCTCTTCAATACTATTAATAGTAACATATTCTGGCACAACCAGACCAATTCGGGCACCTTCAAAGCTTGTTCCTAAATCAACCAGCTTATCTCCATACTCTTTCATATAGCTTTCGTGTGTTACGGGAAGCCAAGCATCCATGAACGCATCATAATCCCCGTTGGCAACAGAAGTAAATATCGGAGCAACATCCGCCATGGTCACTTCCACTTTGTAACCCATTTTATCTTCTAAAACCACTTTTGCCAAATGGGTCATCGCTACCCCTTCAGCCCAGTTGACATATCCGAGTTTCACTTGCTTCTTGTCTTGCTTAGCAGCATTAGGATTGCCACTACACCCTGCCAACAGTAAGCTGGCACCTAAGATGACTACTAACGCTAAGACTAGGTAACGATTAAAATTGTTCTTCATAAAACCCCTCCCTTTAATGATGGTGATTTTTATTACGCTTTATATTAGCAAAACTCTGAGATATTCGATCCAGAATCATTGCCAACACAACAACAGCGACGCCGCTTTCAAAACCTCGGCCAATTTTTAATTGGGTAATGCCTTTTAAGACTTCTTCCCCTAATCCACCAGCCCCAATCATGGCAGCAATAACCACCATGGATAAAGACAGCATAATGGTTTGATTAACTCCAGCTAATATAGTAGGAATAGCAATTGGCAGCTGGACTTTGAACAATAATTGTCGAGGTGTTGATCCAAAGGATTTAGCGGCTTCTATCACATCACTAGGCACCTGCCTAATTCCAAGATTAGTTAGCCGAACAGCGGGCGGCATAGCAAAAATAACGGTTGAAACAGCACCGGGCACTTTACCTAACTTGAAGAAAAGTATAGCAGGAATTAGATAGACAAAGGCTGGCATAGTTTGCATAAAATCAAGGACAGGCCTTATGAGCCGATCTGCTTTGTCACTGCGTGACGATAAAATCCCTACGGGAACTCCAATGGCTAGTGCGATCATTGCAGAAGTTAAAACCAGTGCTAAGGTTTGCATAGTTTGCACCCACAACTCCATGCTGTAAATAAGAGTTAGTCCGGCCAAAGTAAAAATAGTTACACCACGTCCGGCCGCACGCCAGGCTAATAAGCCAAATAATGCGATAAGCACAACCGCAGGAAAGAATAACAGCAGATCTTCAAAGCTAGTAATAAAAGCCAGCAGGCTCATTCGGATAACGGTGAAAAGACCGTCAAAATTTACTCGTAACCAGGAAATGAGTGTTTCAAATGCTGTTCCAATGTGGAGGTTGATCATTTTGCTCCCTCCCCTACAATATTAGAAATGATGGATGCCCGACTAATAATGCCAATCATGACTTTATCACGATCCAGTACCACAAGCGGTGATTTCGCATGAAAAGCTACTGGCAGCAAATCAATAATCGGGGTTTCTGGTGAAGTCAGCGGAACATCAGTCACGATAATTTCACTAAGGTCATGTTTTCCTTGACTAACCAATTGTATGGCTTCATCAACTCGGACAATCCCCATAAAGTGTCTCTGTGCATTAACGACATAAATACTGGAAATATTCTCTTCCTGCATTCTCCGTACAGCAACTCGCGGACCATCTTTGGGAAGAACGAGCGGTTCCGGTCTTTTCATAATCGAACCAGCTGTAAGTACTTTGGTACGATCTACGCCCTGGACAAAATCACGGACGTATTCATCAGCCGGCTGGGTAAGAATCTCTTCAGGCGTACCAATTTGTACCACCTGTCCATCTCTCATCATAGCAACCCGGTCACCAATTTTGAGGGCTTCATCCAAATCATGCGTAATAAACACAATGGTCTTATGCATTTTTGCCTGAAGTTCTAATAACTCACCTTGCATTTCTTTGCGAATGAGCGGATCCAGCGCACTAAAAGCCTCATCCATAAGCAAAATATCCGGGTTAGTGGCTAAGGCTCTAGCTAGCCCAACCCGTTGCTGCATACCACCACTCAATTGATCCGGCATTGAGTTCTCATATCCTTTTAAACCAACCAGTTCAATGGCTTGAAGCGCTTTCTCCCGTCTTTTAACCACGTCGACCCCTTGCACTTCCAACCCATACTCTACATTCGAACAGATATCCCGATGAGGCAGCAACGCAAATTTCTGAAAAACCATAGCAATCTTTTTCCGTCGTATTTCAAGTAATTGCTCCGTACCACTCTCTAGAATATTTTGTCCGTCAATCAATATAGCTCCAGCCGAAGGTTCAATGAGGCGATTAAGACACCGTATTAAAGTTGATTTTCCACAACCGGATAGTCCCATTACAACAAAAATTTCTCCCTGGTTGACGTGAAAACTAACGTTATTTATCCCAACCGTATGGCCTGTTTGTTCAAGAATATCTTTTTTTGATACACCTCGTTCAATGAATGGCCATACTGTTTCCGGCTGTTGTCCGAAGATTTTATAAATATTTCTCACTTCAATTTTAGCCATTATTTCCCTCCTTTGTAACCGTCTTACATACAACCCTATATTAATATATAAGTTGTTAGTTGTCAACTTATGCATAGTTTTTAAGATTAAAATTGTATATTGTAAAGTTCAAACAGACAAATAAAAAACACTCGTAAAATCAATTGATTCTACGAGTGTTTTTTACTGCAATATTATATCCAGGGCCGCGGTGTCCTTATTTCCGTAAACAAATTCTCCGTTAAGATTGCGACAACCGGCAATACTCTTTCTTTAAAAGTGAGTAGCAATATTGATCGACAAACTGCCCACGCGCAAATTCATACTCCCTAAGCAAGCCATCCAGACTAAAACCCATTATCGTTAAAATATTTGTCGAGTTGCTATTGCCAAGATTCACAAAAGCTTCAATTCGATTTAAATTTAAATATTTAAAACCATATGGAATAACAGCAGCTAGCGCTTCCGCCATAAATCCTTGCTTCCAAAAGGGTTTACCAAGCTCATACCCTATTTCAGTTCGGCTGTGTTCAGCTTTTAAATTATGAAAACCACAGGTACCAATGACCATATTGTCAGCTTTTCTCGTAATAGCCCACCGAATTCCCTGATTAAACTCAGGCAAACTATTTAGCAATGCAATCATATTCAATGTCTCTTCAAGATCTTTAAAGGGCTCAAGTGTTAAGTATTCTATTACTGCGGGATCAGTCCAATATTGATGCAATAATTGAGCATCTGCTTCTTTAATTTGGCGTAATAATAACCGCTTTGTTACTAATTCCGGAAACCCTGATTGCGGAGGATTAATACTCATGTTTCCACCGACTCCTTCGTGGCATATGATTATCTAGTGAATAATACTTAGGAAGATAAAAAGGCCGTCAAAATACGGCCTTTTAAATTTCAGTCGACTAAGTGAATTTTAAATAGATTACAACTTGATTCATCCAGTTACGGAAATTGGTAAAACATATTTAAAAACAACAACAAAATGAGCAACACTGCCGCCTAAAACGAACAAATGCCAAATAGCATGATTAAAAGGCAGCCTTCGGGCTAAATAGAATATCGCTCCAACTGTATATAGAATTCCACCACCAATCAACCAGTATAACCCCTCAACGGCCAAGGTACCCAGTAACGGCTTAATCATAATCACTGCAGCCCAACCCATAAAAATATAACATAATGTTGAAAGCACCTTAAAGCGTTTAACAAAAAACACTTTTAATATAATGCCCATCAATGCTACCAGCCAAATGACACTAAAAATCGCCCAGCCAATTGCACCATGCAGTGGTACTAAAGTAAATGGTGTATAAGTACCTGCGATTAGCAGATAAATGGCCGCATGATCGAAAATTTTAAGCATGTATTTTGCTTTTTCATTTGTAAAGCTATGATATAACGTGGAAGCTAAATATAACAACACGAGAGAAATGCCGTAAATAATAAAACTGATCAAATGCCAGGCGCCGCCATTAAAATAGGCTGCTGCGATGAGAACACCTAACCCAATGAGGGCAAAAACCGCCCCCACACCATGAGTAACAGCATTACATATTTCTTCTAGTTTGCCACGCGAAAGACATATAGGCTTTCCCATCTCAGTACTCCTTTATCGGTAAAGTTTCTTCTATCAAAAACCATTTCAAGGTGTTACAAATACTATTTTAGTGACTGATACACATAGTATGACGATATCTTAACAGAGTGAATTCTTCATTCTATATCTAAACTAACTATAGCTTATCTGACCATATATGGCAACCCAAACTCCGCCAACTCCCTTAAGTAGGCTGATCAAGCTTTCCCACTTGTATTTGCATAGGCTGTTCAATCATGCTAAATTATAATTGGTATAATGATGAAGCAACACCATAAGGAAGGTGCCATTGATTATGATCGATGAATTCAAGGATAGAGTTGCCTTAATAACTGGTGGAAGTTCAGGAATTGGTTTGGCTACAGCCACACTCCTTCTCCATCGAGGAGCTAGTGTTGCCATTGTTGGCAGTACCGCTGAAAAAGGACAAGCCGCACTAGCTGCCCTGAATCACGCCGGGCAAGCCATCTTTATTCAAGGTGATGTATCCCAGCCTGCCGAATGCAAACAAATAGTTCAGCAGACAATCAGTCATTTCGGCAAATTAGATATTGTTGTCAATTCTGCCGGGGTCTACCTTGAGAAAGCAATTGATGATGTTTCAGAAGAAGATTATCAAACGATTATGGATGTAAACATTAAAGGGACTTTTTTTATTTGCAAATATGCCGTTCCAGAATTAAAAAAAGCAAACGGTGGAGCAATCATTAACGTTTCATCTGATGCAGGGATCAATGGCAATGTCTTATGTACAGCCTATTGTGCTTCAAAAGGAGCCGTCACCACCTTCACTAAAGCATTATCTTTAGAGCTGGCACTACACCATATCCGGGTAAACTGTGTCTGCCCTGGTGACATTGAAACGCCCATGTTAAAAAAGCAGTTAGCTGCATCAGCGAATCCGGAAGCGCTTCTTCGGGAAATGACCAGCATATATCCGATGTGCCGTATTGGTCAAGCCAGTGAAGTCGCGGAAGTGATTAGCTTTTTGGCCTCCAAGAAAGCATCCCTAATTACCGGCGTTGTATTACCGGTAGATGGCGGTCTGACCGCCTGTTAACTAATGACCTGGTAAACAGACACCTGTTTGCCAGGTCATTTGCCTTTACTATTTCTTATAACTTTCTAACAAGACCGTCATAACCAAGCGATCTTCACCACACCCATATTCGTTAGCTCTTAACTCTTTAGTCTTAAAACCTAACTTTGTTTCATAAACCCGAATAGCGGCCAAGTTTTCTGGATGAACGGTCAGTTCAATCTCAGTTACATTCTCACGACAGAGAGCTTGAAGTGTTCTTCTTATAAATTCCGTTCCTAGACCTTGTCCGCGCGCTTCTTTTGCAATAGAAACCCCAATCATATAGGCCTTGCGGGGATTATCCCAATCCAGCATATACTCAATAACGCCAATAACTGTTTGATCTTTACGGGCAGCAAACACTCTGCCATGCCGGATCAAGGGTATAAGATGCCATTCATTTAATCCGCCATTGCCAAAAGCTTGATTTTCCAAGTACACAAGTCTGCGCTGAAGTTCTAAATCAGCATTTTTGATTAATTCAATCTCCATGATTACCCCCCTTAAAAATCTTGCCAACATAGCGTGAATCACTCGCTGATAACAAACCAGGATAGGTTAAGCCAAATGTAATTTGATCACCAAGCTTAATATCATAAGCAGCATCTGTGATATCCACAATAGTATGATCGCTGCTTGCCCCTAATATTTTTAATGCTGTATCAAGGGGGAAAATTCCTTCAACATATACATCCTGCTTACCTAACGCTAGAATTGCCCGTCTTCTTATGCCTACATCCTCAAATTCAGGAATGTTGCCAAAAGCATCTTGACCAATTTCGCCTACTGGTACTGAAGGCTTGCATTTAATCTCAATAACCTCAGCCCGAATCTGAAATGTATCTTGATACAGCCAGGGAATCATGCGGTTGTGAGTCGTATCGGTCCCCAACAAAATCCCCTCACCTATTCGTAACTGGTTGATACCGGCAGGAACAGTATTGTTCTCCACTAATAATAGAGTGGAGGTACCGCCGCCTGACAGGATTTTAAGCGGATAATTCAATTTTCCTTCGACTGTACGGCCTAAATTCACCAATAAACTTAAATTATCGTAACTTGGCAATACTCCACCAAAACAGCCCATATTAGTGCCTAATCCGAGCAACGATATATTGGGTAAATGAATGATTGCTTTCACTGTACTTAATACATTTTCTTGCATGATTCCTTCACGCAGGTCACCTAATTCCACCATCAAGATAATTTGGTGGATTTTATCAACTTTTCGTGCTGCTTCATCCAGCGCTTTGATCACAGTGATTTCCGAGTTTATACTAGCATCGGCGTATTTGACAACATTGTCAACATTACTAAGGCGCGGTATTCTTAATAACGTGATAGGATTGGTAAAATGTCTTTTGCGCAGTTCAGTAATGTTGTCCATTCTGGCATCAGCCAATTCTTCCAGGCCGCCAGCTACCATCGCCGTAACAATCTGATGCATAGCCGTAAATCCTTTAGTAACACCAATAATATCAATATCTTTTTTTTTGCATTTTTCTATAACCCGCTCGGTATTGGCAGTAATTTTATCCAAATTTATTTCAAGCACCGGACTTCCTTCCACATCTACACCCTCCCATTTGTCACTTTTATCGCACTTTTTATTTTAGTATATCCCAAGACGCAAGCAACATGAGCACTGCTTAATCATCAGTAAAATCAACACCTCATCTTTATACCGTTATGACATTGGTCTATAACGAAAATAACAGATACCGGAATATTCCGGTATCTGTTATTTTCGTTATTTTTAAAATTTGGTTTCTGCTTGATCCTTGTGATCCCCTCTAGGAGCATGTGGAATTCCCTTGCCATTAATCATATCAGACACACGCTTATCCAGATTTGCCTTCATTTTTTGTGCTTGATCATCTGTCAGTCGGCCTGATTTAACGCCTTCGTCAATTCGTGAAGTCATACGTTCGATCATGAAACTCTGGAGCGTTTGTTCAGATACGCCTTTTTCTTGGGCAATCGCCACTAACGTTTTCCCAGACTTCAGCTCAGTTTTTAAAGTTTCAGCATCAGTCTTGAGTAAAGCAAGCAGTTTTTCGTCATGGAAGAATCCAGGGCCATGCATTGGACCATGCATAGGTCCTTTACCATTAATCATATCAGATACACGTTTATCCAGATCTTTTTTCATATTTTTTGCTTGTTCTTCCGATAATCGACCAGCTTTTACGCCTTCATCAATTCGTTGAGTCATGTCTTTAACCATAAATGATTTGAGCGACTTTTCCGATACACCATGTTCTTTGGCGATTGTCACTAAAGTTTTGCCAGCTTTCATTTCAGTTTTCAATGTTTGCGCATCAATTTTCAAAAGTGCCAACAGCTTGGTATTGTCAGCCAAACCATGCATCGGTCCATGGCCATGCATTGGCAGTTTACCATTGATCATTTCAGATACTTTCTTATCCATATCTTTTTTCATATTCTCAGCTTGCTCTGAGGAAAGTCGACCAGCTTTTACACCATCGTCAATCCGCTGAGTCAATTCATTTACCATAAATTCCTGCAAAGTTTGCTCTGATACACCTTGCGCTTGAGCGATAGCAACCAAAGTTTTTCCTGCTTTGATTTCAGTTCTTAACGTTTCAGCATCTATTTTGAGTAATTCCAGTAATTTCGAATCATCACCATGAAAACCTCTCATTTTTCCCTGCTTAGAAAAATCACCTTTATTGGCAAAAGCATGCTGAGCACCACCAGCACGAGTGTCATTTTGTTCGACAGGAGTTGCCGCCATGACTAATCCATTGGCAGTAACCATAGTTGCAATACTAACGGCAATAAGCCATTTTTTATTTTTATTCATAATACTTATCACACCATCCTTTATGATTTAGTTGTTTGGATCGGATCCATGATTGTATTATGACTGTTCAATTTTAGAATAACTTTTGAAAAGACTTAAAATTATCCAATATTTGAAATTCTTCTTTTCTTTCTTAAGCGACTTCATGCTTGACCTCAACAACCCCCTCAAGCTTATTAAGATCATTCAGTAAATCATCAATGCAAGGTGCTTTCGTTCGCAGCATAAAACATATGCCTAGTATCCTGTTTTCCCTGTCCGCAATACGAATATCACAGATGTTAATCTCATTACCCTCGAAATAAGAAATAATTTTGCTGAGTTGCCCCGGTGCATCAATGATTTTAATCATCAGACTGACATCACAGGTTGACACATAGCATTTGCTTACCAATTTGGACAACCATTCGAGCGTAGCATAGGAAAGGGCAGTGGTAATCAGTGCACAAATCATATAGCCACTGCCTACTGCCAACCCAATAGCGGCAACCACCCAAAGGGTGGCCGCTGTGGTAAGCCCCACAACAGTTGGTCCTTCTTTCATAATGGTACCAGCCCCTAAAAAGCCGATTCCACTTACAACTTGAGCTGCCAAACGGGCCGGATCGGCATTCGTTAATCCTTGTACTGACACATAGAGATTTTGAGATAAAATCATGAGTAAACACGAACCCATACTGACCAATACATGGGTTCGTAATCCGGCAGATTTCCCTCGCCATTGCCGTTCACCCCCAACGATTGACCCCAATGCTAAGGCAATTAGCAGCCTGCCTGCAGCTTCAAAATCGCTAATCATATTTTTCCTTCCCTTTCATTCGTAAATATTAACCCTGCCAGCAGTCTCCTCCATGTATTTGGGTTAATGCTATTTATATTGAACCAGCCGATATTTATGAATGAATCTTAAATACGCTTCAATGGGTAAGCGTTATATTCACTAATCTTGTTGGCTTTAGTCAGCCTCATAAAAAAGTACTAGCCAGCCACAAAGTTGCGACCAGCTAGTTTAATTACTAAATGCTTATTATTGTTTCGGAAGAGTATATCTAATTGTAGCATTTTGTATCGCAGATCCTTTTGGATCTTCTGCTGCTGACTTGAGTTGTCTGCCACTAAACGAAGATGTTCCTTTAATCCCGGCAAATCTTCCAGTCCCTTTCAGGATAATCCCTTGACCTTCATTAAGAGTAAGCCCATCTTCTCCAATAGTCATCTTGGCCGTCCAGGAAAATACAATTGTGGCTCCATCATCAAAAGTAAACTTGGAATAGCCGCTGGAGTTCCCCCCCTTGCCACGACGAAAATCAAAATTTGAAACCGTACTGTATTGAGCCACGCTGCCATCACTAAAACTGGCCTTTCCGCCCCGCTGCTGCATCCCAATGCTGTGTCCGGCTTCATCGCCAGCCGGCAACCATTGTGAAGATACAATGTAACTGGTTGCCTCTACGTCTAACGTTTGGGCGGATTGAGCAGAAACTAAGGCACTAAGACTCATCAGCAAGATTAATACTACCAAACCAAACCATTTGCTCATCTTCATTTCCATTTCCCCTTCTTTATGATTTCTAGATTGGTCGAACAACAATGGCTGCTTGTTTAAGCGGACAACCGTTTTCACACCCGCCACAGCCGACACACAGCTTATTATTTACATAAGGACGATTATATTCATCTGCTTCAATAGCATGCACAGGACACTGCTCCCGACATAATAAACATAGTTTTTTTTCAGCCCAGACCAGACACCTTCGCTCATCCAAGATAGCCAAGCCAATCTTTACCTGTTGCAGGGGGACGGATTCTATGGCCATAGTGGGACAAACTTCCTGACATAACAGGCATAATTCACATTTAGCCTGACGGGGTATAATGCTAGGAGTCAAGAAAGCGGTTATCCCTGCTTCTATCGGCATAGGAATTAAACACTGGCTTGGACAGACCTTCACACACCGGCTGCAACGACTACAGCGTGCTAAGAATTCCTCTTCAGCCACCGCCCCTGGTGGTCTAAGCACAGCGGGTGCGGAAGAAGGCTGCAGCAATGGCCAGCCAGCTCCAGCGACAAAAACGGCGAATCCTCCTTTAAAGAATTGGCGGCGGGATAGACCGGCAGAACTGTAATCATCCGCTTTTTTGACAGCGCGACTCTGCCAAGTTAATGCTTCTTGAGGACAGGCTTGCCAACACCGCCCGCATACCATACAATCCTCTGCCACCAGGCCTGCCATGATTTGAAGCGAATGGGTCGGGCACACTTTAGTACAAACACCGCAATGACTACACACGCTGTCAACCACCAGACGTCCAGAACGCCAGCGTGCCATTGCCGCTAACAGTAAGCCGGTAGGACAGATGTGATTGCACCAAAAGCGGGGATAAATGAAAATACCACTCAATAAAATTCCGGCCAACAACCAGGGCACTGTCCCTTTCCACAGCCGGAAAAGTTCCTCGCTTAACAAATGAAATGGTGTTAAAAAGACCGGCCAGTTGCTGCCTGCCAGCAATAACATCAGCGTAAACAGCAGCCAGGCATAGCGACTGCTATACAACCAGGGAATCGATTGCAGTCGGCTATACCGGCGTGGAAGTTGCGCCAGCAGTCCACCCAAAGGACATAACCAGCCACAAAATAACCGTCCACCTGCCAAGGTGATTGCAATCATCACGAATGGCAGCCAAAACCAGCCTGGAAGGACTCCCGTAGATCGCCACTCCGCCAACAGGAGGATCGGATCAAGGCGCGAGAACCAGAGTAAGGCATTAGCATCAGCAGGCAGCGGGTACTGGTGGCGCCAAAACAGGATAATAACGGCTACCAGCATGAAACAGGGAATGATTCTGCGCCAAAGAGCAAGTGTAAGCAGTCTCATGACTATACTCTTTTCACATTCAATTTTTCCCAATCCAGCTGGCCGACTCCTTTTTCGGCTGCTATCCGTAAATAGTCAAGTTTAGCTGGCTTTTTGCCAAATAATGTGGCACCATAGGCATCAACAGCCACCGGATCAGTACCAAATATCAATTGGTTATATTCCTGAATGGGTCCTGGACCTGTCGGCCCATTAGCCGTTATTCCGCGAATGGCCTCCAGAATAGTCAGGGTAGGTCTTCTAACGGTTGCTAGTTCAGCAATACAACGATGGAGTTCGCCGGTATGAAAGTAACCACGATCCCATACCAGTCCCATCATATTTTTTAGCCCCATTGTTACATCAGTAATATAATGATGTTTCAGAATTGGCAGGTTAAAAAATACATCAGCCTCCAAGACATCTTTAGAGTAATCAACTTCTAGGAGCGCCTGCCCGTTAATTTTTACTGGTGTAAAATAGCGTTCCAGGCCATTATTGAGCGTATAGATTTTTCCGCCTGCTTCTAGGACGGCTTTCTTAATTCCCGTTTTTTCTAAGCAAATAACCGGATTGGTAAAAGGATAATCAATCACTTTGATTTCCTTTGCCCCCGCTTGCCGGCAAAGCTTAATCAATGCAGCGGCCAACAAGGGATTGGTGGTACAAGCTTCTTCCGGTAAGCGCGGAACACTGAAGTTTGCTTTTACGACAACTGTATTGCCTGGTTTGACAAAATTTTGAATACCACCTAAGGCCTCAAATCCTTTAGTCAGCATGGATTCAGGCTGACTCCCCTGGACAATAATTAAATCACTGATAACTGCACTATTCCCTTGATTCCCTGATAAATTTCTTTCTTCTGGCAAGGACGTTCTGGCTGTATGACAACCTGGCAGCAGAAAGGTTCCAAGACCGGCATAAGTGGCAATTTTAATAAATTCTCGGCGATCCACAATCCTACTCCTTTCATTTTTGATTTAACCTAGTGTCTTGACCAAGTTAAATTTTAGCTTAGCCAGCGTATCTTTTTTCGCACTTCTGCGTTGTCGTCAGCCGGCATACTCCCGGTATGCCTCCCTCCTCCGCCTTGCATTGCAAAGAAATCTACACTGTCTAATTCTAATTCACAACTTTACCAAAACACTAACGACCTGAAACTAGTATTCATGTTTAATACGAGTTGGCTAGTCATTTAGTTCGTAACTTATTAAAAAAACTACAAATCACCGCAACCCGATTAGAGCTGCGGTGATTTGTAGTTTTTCTATGATGACTGCGAAATTAACGCAATACTTTAATCTCCGGGCTAAAATCCCAGTTCAGCTTGATACTTAGCGTGCCCTGAAGCTGATGATCCTCCTGTTTGGCCAGTACTCTCGCTAAATCTTCACAAATTTCCCGGAAATTGTCACGGCTATTATTTTTCCCCAGAGCCGGTGCCCCAATTTCCTCTAATGCAGCTGTAATATCCGCTATTTCGATACTACGTTTATGTTGATAGGAGCTGTGAATCAGGCGTAGAAATTGTTTCACGCCGGCTTCTCCCAACTTAGACTGCCGTATTGTATCCAACAGCAGAAATACATCCCGTACAACCAGTCCTCTTAAGTTTAACGCTTCACCATATTCAGGAGTACGATCATCATAGGTTCGCCAATACTCGGACGCCTGATGATAGAACTTTTCCCCTTGTTTACTTTCCATATACAAGGTGTACATATAAAGTGCCAAACCATCAGCAATAGTCCCTTGAGCTTGGCTAAAACAATTTGGCCACCAAAGGTTGAGGATACGGGCCTGTGTCAGTACCCGTCCAGACGGCTGTGACCACCAAGAGGATTGCAGAGCTTTGGTCAGACTCACTGCTTCGGGTATTGGTACAGCATCAGTAAATCCGGCATTATTGGTGCGCATTAAATTATCATAACTTAAGAACCGCGGGGCTTCAAAGATGACATAGGTTTTCGGCATTGCATCACCGCTCCCCATGTCCCGGGGTATCAGGCCTTCGTAATAGCTGATCATTTGCGAATAACCTTTGGCAATACTTGATAGGTTCTGAATGTGACCAGGAAAATAATAAAAATCGACATTGAACCGTTGATCAATGTTAATTGCAGCAACTTCATAAGGCCCGGCTAATAAAAATACGTTGCGACAGTTTGAAGCAAAAAACTGCTGCTGGTGCTGCTTCCCATTGATTTGTTTTTCAAGAGGGGTAAGATTGGAAATCGCAGTTGCTCCTGAATCTATATCAACGGTCAGATGAACATTGGCTGGAGAATGCAAGACCGACGACCGCTGAATAACCTGTCGCGATTCATTAGACCAGGGCAAGGTGTAGTGGCTTGCTGTATAAACCGCCTGCCTCCCTACAACAGGATACCATGGCGCACCGCCGCGCAAATAGGTAATTGGGGCAGCAACAAAATTATCTAACCCGACAGGTCGGCCATAAAGATCGGTTGTCCACTCCCATACATGACCAGAATACGTAATTTCGATATTTACTTCTTTATGATCAGTTAAGCTTGCCGGCGGAATGACACACAAATAAGTGCCCTGCTGCTGCCAGTCTAATGGTTCACCAGTAGCCAGATTGATGACTTGTGCTACTTTTAAATAATCCAGCAAGGTAAATTCAAGAAGACGAGGGGTAACATCCCCTGTCTTCTTCAGCTTTATTTGCGCCTTAGCACTGAGAAAATGTTCATTCTCGATCAACTGGATCATTAAGTTATAGTCGCTGGCTTCCATAGCAGGAGACTGAGTAATTCCTAGCGGCCCAGCAGCATCAAGTCGCATGACGGCATTGCTTTCCACATCATTAACGCGGTAGCTTTGCCAAATAAAACACCCGCCTGCAGTGAAGATCATCATCCAAATTAAGAGATTGACCTTCAGTATATGCTGGCTTTTTTGCTGCCTGATATTTTCAATAAGAAGTGCCCCAACTAATAACACTGTTGAAAAGACAGTTTGAGCAATCATGATGGCTTGAATTAATTTTTCATTAGGAAAAAGGCCGGAGACTTCTGAGGGATTGCCCCCAAAACCACTAATAGAACTAAAGGACACCGCAGCCAGCTCTATGGGAAGTATTGTACCAGTATTACCAGCTAAGAAAATCCCAGTAAGCCACCAGCCGAGTAACAGGCTATAGAGATAGCGCAAATGATTGGTAATGCTGGCAGCAAAAAAAGTAACACCAATCACATTGATACAAGCCAGCAAATATTTGACCACAAATGCCCCGACTGCGGAGAAACTCACATACACCGGTAACGCTGTACCAGCTACGATTAACATGCTTCCCACTAATTCCAGCCCCAGCAGCACAAATAAAATCAAAACAGACAATGCCCGACCGAGTTGCAAACCAAAACTGGGAAAAGGAAGACTGACAGACAATGCCGCAAAATTTTCGCGCTTACCGCGTGTCACCACTTCGGCAGCCAAAAAAAGCAGCAACGGCATAAACATCTGTGCTACTCCTGACATAACCTGTCCTGCGAAAAAAAATGCCGCCCAGGTATAAAGGTTAGCCAAGAGCGCAATTATCCAAAAGCTTTTACTACTAAAGTATAACTTAAGCTCAAATAACACAATCTGCCACGTTTGGATCATCGGTCAGCAACATCCATCATCATCAAATATCCTTCCTCCACGGTAGCCTTTATCGCACTGACTTTACCTGGTGGCCTTCCACGACCCAGCAGCCGAACTAACATCCGTTCGCCATCGTGGTGTACACCCATGATCCGGTAGGAATCTTTAATCAGCTCAAGCTGCTCATAGTCAGTCTCGGCTTCCCAAACTGCCCCGTCTGCCAACCTGGCCAACTCAGCTGCTGAGCCGTGATAAAACAGCCTGCCTTGGTGCAGCACCATCAGTGATCTGGCAGCATAATCAAAATCATTGAGAAAATGAGTTGCAATAATCACTAACCGCTGCCGGGCAAGCTCGTCAAATACTTGACCGACACGCACCTGTTCACTTTGATCCAATCCTTCTAACGGCTCATCAAATATCAATATTTGGGGATTCCCCAACAAAGCTTGCGCTATTCCCAGCCTTCGTCTCATACCGAAAGAGTATTCGCTAATATTTGTTTTGGCACTTCCTCTAAGGTTAACCAGTTCGATGACTTCATCTACTTGATACCGGCGTTCTTTTTTAGTATGAAGACCTTTCAAAACCGCAATATAATCAAGCATGTCTTCACCCGTTATATTTTGATAAAAACCAAATTCTTGCGGTAGATAGCCTAACATCGAATGCAGTAGCTTTTTATGATTGTTTAAATCCAGTTGATTTAAGAATACCTGTCCGGCCGTTGGACTTTCTATTCCTGCGAGAATTTTAACCAACGTGGTTTTGCCTGCGGCATTGGGACCGACAACTCCAATCAGCCCATTCTCCAAACGACAGCTAATATTGACTAAAACAGGCCGACTTCCTAAATAGCTTTTTGTAACATGATTCATCTCTAAAATCAAGCAGCATTACTCCTTTAGCTTGAAGTGACGATACCCGACAAGATAATGATAAGCATCAGCAAGCTTTGGTTGTTCTGGTCTTACTCCCGCAATATCAGGACAATGGTCACTCACAATTCTTATTTGACAAGCACCAGGCAACCCATGAAAGGCACTGATCGCATAAGCCGGTTGCAAGCTTTGAGCTGCTTCTAGAGACAAGCTGACTGACCAGACTTTTCCGGTTACAGTTTCTAGAAACTCTTGAAATTGCCCGTCAAATTCAACTTTTCCTTCCACCAATACCAATAATCGATCACCCAAAGTAATAAAATCAGTCAGCGTGTTGCTGCTAATCAGCACAATCCGCTCCCTTGCCAACTGGGAGAAATAGTCCCAAAAGAACAGCTTCTCTTGTGGATCAAGCCCCAGCATAGGCTCATCGAGGATTAAAATATCTGGGTCATTTAGAATTGCCTGAGCAATTCCCAATCGCCGTTTCAATCCGGTTGACCACTCCATAATTTTTTTATTGAAAACTGGATGAAGACCGGTCAACTCAGCAATTTCATAAATCCTTGCTGTCTGCAACTCGGGTGGAATGCCTTTTAACTTTGCCATATAATAGAGAATTTCTTTCCCGCACATATCAGGATAAAAATCGAAATGCTGCGGTAAATACCCTAAACGTTGTTTATAACTCCCCTTATTGGAACCAAGTTTTTGATTGCACCACCAAACATCCCCTAAGCCGGGATTCAATACACCAGCTAATATTCGAAATAGAGTAGTCTTCCCAGCCCCGTTTGGGCCAATGAAAACATGCAGCCCTGCTGTAAAACTAGCAGAAACATTTTGTAAAGCCATTTTATTGATTAGATACTGTTTTTCAAGATTGACAAGCTTTAGTGTAATCATGATGCTCGCCTGCTTCCGCTCATTGCAAAGATTATTCCTGCACCCGCCATTTCATTACGGAAAAACCAATTAACCCAATCCCGAAGGTCATACTGATTAGATTGCTGCTAATCAATGACAGGCCGGGATAAAAAATAGTGAATCCAGCATCTCCATTGAGCAGCGTAATTTTCACAAGCCAGACGATTCCAGCCGTCAAACACCCGCCTGTTATCCCCAATTTTAAGGATAGGAAGAGCGCTACTCCCAAGATCAATACCATTGGAGCCAACCAGCTCATCATGTATTGCCATAATACTTGATTGATAGCAGTATCAATACACAAACTTGCAATGGAAAACAAGCTGATATTATAGGCAACAACCACCAAAATTCTCGCCATTGCAATCTGGGATGCAGAATAGCGGCAAGCTGCTTCTATCTCACTGACCTGATAGAACTGGGCACGATACTCATAATAAAAGGTCAGCAGTCCTAAAAGCGGTGCTGCACTCACTAAGAAACGCGTGGCATCACTGCCAAATAGACTGGATAAAATCATTCCGCCCACTAAAATAGCAATCGTGCCCACAATAAACCATGGCTTTAGTAAAGAAGTCTGTAAACCGGTTAACTGTAGAATAACTGGTAGTTTATTGGCTTGGCAGCTATCATTGATTTCCTCTTTAAAGCGCCTTTTTTGACAAGAAGTTTCTTGTGCCAAAACCGATTTTAAGGTAGTCGTCAGTCTATGGGTGTCTTCAATTGAAGGAGGACTAATATGATATTGATCCAACTGCGCAAAAAGGTTATTCATTTCCTTTTTTTCTAGTTCAAGATCAAGCTCCTGCAAAATTTGTTTTCGTTTATCCATTCTAAAACTCCTTCGCTGCTAACCGCTGTTTTAATTGAGCCAGCCCATTATACAGCCTGGATTTAACTGTCCCGGTTGGAATATTAAGCACAATAGCAATTTCCTCCAGTTTAAGCTCTTGGTAATACCGCAGTAGAACTATTTCCCGGTAAATATCACTTAGACTGTTGATTGCGTGGATAAATTGCTCTCGCTCGTAATTTTTCAAAAAAGTCTCCTCTGGTGTTACCGGATTAACTGGATCATTGTCGATTTGACCAAGTCCTGGCACGACTTTTCTGACATAAGCCGTCTTACAGTAATCTTTATAAGTATTGCTGGCAATACGATACAACCAGGGTTTAAACGGTGAACCCGTCTGATACTTTCGAATGCCTTTACACAATTTAATAAAAATTTCCTGAACGATATCACTTGATGCATGATGATCACCGCTCATCCTTGCTATATAACTATATATGGCGATGTGGTAACGTGAAACAAGCTGTTCCAAAGCCTCTTCACTGCCTAATTGCATTTGTGCTGCTAATTCTTCATCTGAGAGCAAAATACCACCAACCTTATAGCTCATCTTCTATACGAATGGCATAATGAAAAAGTTCACTTTAGTTGTTGGTATATATTACACGCTTTGTAAAAATATCCCTGCAGTACCCGAATGTGAATAGGAAAAAACTAGCTATTCCAACGAATTTGCGTACCCACCTAAAACAATAAGACCGTTTAGTTCTTAGAACTAAGCGGTCTTATTTATGAGTCAAGCTAAGATTTTTTTGAGTACTTTTTTTGTCGCACACTTCTCTATCATTCTTGCTTTTTGAGTAACGCTAGCAATTATCGAGCAGATATCGATCTTCGTTTGAAGTTAATTACAACTATTGTTTATTTAAAATAATTGACTCCCGATCTTCTTTTGGCGAGTTTGGAATAACGTATTGTATCGTACCATCAGTTCTGAAATACATCTGAATCATATAGCTTTTACCATCGTCTTTGCTTTTTGCCTTAATTGAAATAAACTGATTTGTTTTATTTGCTTCGTACGCTTGATCAAAAGCCAGTAAATTACCGCCACTCGTTGTCAAAGTTCCTTTTATCTTGTTTTTCCCCACTTCCTTAATTGCAAAGGTAATCATTCCATTGCTGCCCGCATATGACCATTTAGTACCTGCAACATAGGGATTATCACTATTCGGAGCAGATTGCATAAAGGCTTTTCCAGCAACTTCAACTGGCATGTTATTTAATTTTGCCACGGCTGTTGTCAAATCCTCGCTTTTTACCTGCAAGTCCACATTTACCGGAACAAAAATTGTTATTTTAGTTCCAGCGGCAATCTTTTGATTACTGCCAGGAATTAAGCCTGACAAAACAGCACCTGCAATAGAATTATTATAATTCAACTCGACAGGGTGATCACCGCCAACTTTACTAAAATCCATTGTTAGAGGCACATCTACGCCTGTTACTGTTGTAACATTAGATGCATCAAGTTCAAGGGAACCGCCTTTACCAAATAAGCCAGCCTTTTTTGCAGATTTGACATAGCCTTCCCCAATCGTTCCTTTTGTAAGTACAACCACATCACCAATTCTAACATCTTCCAAAACTTTAAAAGATATTGGATCACCAGCTTTATTGCTTCCTGAACTTACAGCAGTTAAAAGTTCACCAGGAATCATCGTCCCCTTTGGAATGTACGCATCTCCTGGCATTACATCAACGACGGTCATCGTATTTGATAATTCTTGCGCCGGATTAGCACTTACAACCGACATTATAAACGATAAGACCAAAAATAACAGCATGATTTTTTTCATAGACGAACATACTCCTTTTTCTTAATAATTATTGAATTCATGTAGTATTACCTACAATAAAAACCAGATCGCAACGGCTATTGAGTTAACGATTGTGACTCATTCGACACATTGTTACTCTCAGACTTAGATGTCACTGGCTCATCTTTTATGGTATTTTGCAATTCTGCTAATGTTGACTGTAAATCAATATTAGCAGGAAGAGTAATCATCAGCTTTGCCCCAGAGGCAATTTGAACTTCCGTGCCACTAGTTATCCCACTCATGATTCCAATCGTCAGAGCCGGCGTAGCACTTGAGGCATTATCATACCAGTCTAAGTCGGCCTTATGGCCACCGTCAGCATTGAGTTGCTTCAACGTCAAAGGAACTTCAATTCCATTACGAGTTTTTATACTTACAGCCTCTAGTTCAATAGCTCCACCCCGACCAAACATGCCAGCACGTTTAACTGACTTTACAACTCCTTCTCCAAGCGTTCCTTGTTTGATCACTAAAGTATTAGCCACAACAACATTATGTAACAGCTTGAATGAAAACTTATCACCCGGTTTGCAGGTCTTTGAGTCCAATGTTTCTAGTAACTGAGCCCGTAATATAGTACCTCTGGGAATATAGGCATTGCCCTGAACCACAGTACCTTGATTCCCAGCACCATGATCAGTAGGTACTGAAGCAGCATGAACGGCCATAATACAAAACAGCAGCATCCCAAAAGTTATCAAAATAACTCTCTGCAAGCACAATCCCTCATTTCAAATACAAAAGAGCAGATTCACTCTGCCCTTCGGCAATTTTAAAATATTTACAAATAGACATACATAGAATAATTTTATTGATAAATTTGTTATCTGGATAAATTCCCTTGATGCATAAGATCTCGTTTAGATAGGTCAGAATTTCTTTGTGTCTCTGACATTTCCCCTAAACTGACATCCCTTCTTCAGTTGATTTTATGGTTTGATTGTTGCTTATCTCCATGAGTTTCTTATGTGCCATCATACCTCGATATATCCCCCAAAGTGCAACTACATGTAATCCCACACCGATATAATCTCTGACGATAATAAAAAGAGTACCATCCAAAATATAGAAAACAATACCTGTTACAAATGCCCATCTGTGGCCGCTATGAGCTACTTTGCCGAAAAATACGAATAGCCCCGATAAGATGATGGTTATTACCAGCGACACACTATTGTTTTGGAATAACACATTTATCATCTGCGTTATTCCAAGTCCTATAGCAAAATTCCAGCCAACGTGGGTTTGAAGAAATATTTCATTTAAAATGGACATTCCAGCAATCCAATAAAACCAACTGGCTCCGCCTTTATACTCATTTTCTAGTCGTATCCTTGTTTCGATCGCTTTTTCAACTTCCATCATCTTTTCTCCTCACTAAAACATGATTTACCTTTTTCTCGCTATATCAAAAGATCCTTGGGCTTTATATCAGCAATGCTTAGATTAGCATAAACTTAAAGTGAATAGGAAAAAACAATTAAATGCTCATTTCCTATCTTATTTACAATTATACCTATTTTATTGCATTTACCATTAAGCCATTAGTCCTATATTGTAGTCCTATGTTTTCGACAAAAAACTTCTTAAATTGCAGAATTATGATAATTTTTTTCATTTTAATATTTATTAATAAATAAGAACAGCCAGATAGCTATTAACTACCTGGCTGTTCTTTATCTTTATACTTCCATGATAATTGGGATAATCATTGGACGTCGGCGGGTTTTCTCATAAATAAACTTGCCTAATGCGTCACGAACACCAGATTTGATGACCGACCATTCCATCACTTTGCCTGGCTCATAGCGGTCCATTACCTGCTGAACTTTTTCTTTTAATTCTTCCATCAGCCGTTCGGAATCCCTTACATAGACAAATCCGCGTGACACTATATCCGGACCGGACAGTACACAGCCACGTTCTTTATCCAATGTCATGACAACAATGATAATACCATCTTGTGATAGCTGACGGCGATCTCTAAGAACAATATTTCCTACATCGCCAACGCCAAGCCCGTCAACCAGTACTTTACCTGCCGTTACTTTTCCAGCCATTACGCCTTTTTCTTGCGTAAACTCAAACACATTCCCAATATTGCCAATAAAAATGTTTTCCTTAGGAATGCCAAGATCCTGGGCTAATTTGCTATGCTGAACCAGCATTCTGTACTCGCCGTGTACAGGTACAAAATATTTAGGACGGACCAGGTTGAGCATAAGCTTAAGCTCTTCCTGACTGGCATGGCCGGATACATGTACCCCGGAGGTTCTTTCATAAACCACATAAGCACCCAGCTTAAGCAGACTATTGATTGTCCGTCCTACCAGTTTTTCATTTCCTGGGATTGGCGTGGCCGAAACAATAACAGTATCTTCTGGCGCGATATAAACTTGACGGTGAGTACTTGACGCCATTCTTGAAAGTCCTGATAATGGTTCGCCTTGGCTGCCGGTCGTCAATATCAACAATTGATTGGCTGGATAACGGTCAATCTCTTCAATATCAATCAGAACACCCTCAGGAATGGTCAAATACCCCAAGCGCTGCGAAATTTCCACAACATTTTTCATACTACGACCATTTACAGCTACTTTGCGGTTAAACTGGCAAGCCGTTTGGATAGCCTGTGAAAGCCGTAAGACATTAGAAGCAAAGGTTGCTAAAATAATCCGGCCTTTAGCATGAGCAAATTCTTCTTTAAGAGTCTCACCGACTGTTTTTTCGGACATGGTATAACCGGGGCGCTCCGCATTGGTACTGTCAGACAACAGCACTAAAACGCCTTGATCACCTAGCTCAGCAAATTTATGAATATCGATCAATTTGCCATCAACCGGCGTTTGATCAATCTTGAAGTCACCGGTATGAACCACAGTACCGACTGGAGTTTTGAAATATAAGCCCACAGCATCAGCGATAGAATGGCTTACTCGGATAAACCCGACTTCAAATTCGCCTATTTTTACAGAATCACCGGCTTGCACTGGGATTAAATTATAATTTGAAATATTGTTTTCTTTCAGTTTTCCTTCAGCAAGCCCTAAGGTTAGATTTGTTCCATATACCGGGACATTGATCTGTTTTAATAAATAGGCTAACGAACCGATATGATCTTCATGTCCATGAGTTAAGACAACAGCCCGAACATAGTCTTTATTTTCTACCAGGTAAGTCATATCTGGGATTACCAGATCAATGCCCGGCATATCATCATCAGGAAAAGCTAATCCTGAATCTATAACAATGATGTCATTGCCATAGCGAACAACGGTCATGTTCTTGCCAATTTCCCCCAGGCCCCCGAGCGAGATAAGCGATATTTTGTTGTTGTTTTTAGTCAATTTTTACGTCCTCCTTAATTTTGTTAAAATATAATTCCCTGTCGCTCATTCTTCGCATACAAATTCACGCCGCGCAATTATATGTTTTAAATTATATCCAATGCTAAGCTTATGCACAACAGCTATTACCAATAAACTAGTGTTTTGTAGCTAAAAATATTAAAAACAAGCCTTTATCCTGGTATTTTTTTGTTTTCAGCGTATTATTTTAAGCTAAACCAATCCCAGGTTCAGCGATAGACTGTTCCACAGCACTCATTCAGCATCAGATATTTGTTACTATTATTGTTACCTAAAAACCCCTAAAATTAAACTATACCAGTATCCACAAATCGGTGAAATTCAGCTAGGAAATAATCTTCCTGCTTTTGTCCAGCTAAACCGATACAAATAGTAAAGCCATCATCCTGATAAAAGATGATGGCTTTACTATTAATTTAATTGATGGGTGGCCGATTTCTTAAGTGTTGCATTGAGAACATCCCATATTTCAGGTTGTTCAAAATCTTTCCGCCAAGAAGCCGCACCTGCTAATCCGTACTTATGAACCAAATTTGCTTTCAGAGCAATTGACTTTTGATCTTCCAGCCAAATTCGATAAAGTTTTCCTGCTTTGTGATATTCAACATAATTTTGACCTTTATCCTGCAGCCAGACAGGACTTAACCCTTGCTCAGCAATAATTGTATTGGCTTGCGCCATCGAAATGGCCCGTGATTTAACAATCGTCCTGCCGTTTTCACTGGTTTCTTCCCATTCACGCGTATAGAAGGGAATACCCATTAGCAACTTCTCTTTTGGAACACTGTGCAGCGTAGCAGCAATTCCCTTATCTACCCAGCCTTGCGAAGCTACTGACCCACTGACTGGACTTGAGCGCCAGTGTTCATCATAGGTCATTACCATCACATAATCGACAATTTTACCTAATTCTGATCGATCATAACACAAAGACCAGTAAGAAGTTGTTGAGGGGATGGTAACATCTATGGAGACCACAATGTTTTGCTCTTTCAAAGCGGCTGTCAGTTCTCCCACAAACTCGGTTAGTTTGCCTTTATCCTCATCATAAACATTCTCAAAATCAATATTAATCCCATCCAAATTATAGAGACTGGAGTAAACCAACAGTTGCTTAATGACATTGCGTTTAGCCCATTCATTATTTAAAATGGTACGAGTTAAATCCCGGTCGAAGCTATTATTGACTAAAGCCCAAACCTTATAACCCTTTGTGTGAGCATCCTGAACATATTTCATATCTGCTTTGCTAATTACCAGCCCATCTTCATTCGCAATTGAAAACCAGGTTGGCGCTAATACATCCAAGCCTGTTATCTTGCTTTCAGCTTCTAAATTGCGGGAATCTTTGGTGACATGATCCCACACCAGATTAATTTTACCCGGAAATACCTGGGACTCGCGAGGCTTATTAAGCTGCAGCGGCGAAAAAAAACTATTTTTACCACTTTGAATAATTAGGTTCTTACTTATTTCATGATACGTCACATTAATTCCCAGCAGCTTGTCCAAACCATAAATATTCATATAAGGTTGTCCGGAAATTTCTTTCGTGGAAAAGTTCAGATCAACACCTGAATAGATAAATTCGTCCAAATGTTCAGTTTCTAACCGAAACTTCGGCAGCAGCAAACCAAAATTCACCCGTTTATTATCTGAATCAAGACTTAGATTATCATATAGATAATCTTTAATAACTGCAACCGGAAGCATAATCTGATATTGATCAACAAAGGCAATAGCTCCAGTTTCAATTGGTTTATCTTGCCCATCGACAACAATAACAACATGACCGGCCACCGGCTTAGCAAAAGCAATGTTCGAATACAACATACCTAGCAGCGCAAGCACTAGAATATAAATTCTTTTTTTCACAGCCTCTTCCCCTTTCCTGCTACATGATCTATATTCTTGCAAAACCACTAAATTCCTGTATAAACCAATCATCTGTTAAGGCAGCCAGAACAAAAAACAAGACAGTCTTGCTTGATCGCAAAACTGTCTCAAGGGTTAACCTTTAGGTTTAATTGGAAGTGATGGATAATAATTGTTATTAACAATGACTTCCCGATCGGCCAATACTTTAGCCGTTACTCTCAGGACGATAGAAACATCAAACTCTCGTGCACAGCAGTGATCATGGTGGTGATGATGATGTGGTTTGCAATCGTCATCACAATGATCATGGTGGTGATGCTTGCAATCATCGTCGCAGTCATAATGCTTATGATGCGGCTTGCAATCATCGTCACAGTCATAATGCTTATGATGCGGCTTGCAATCATCGTCACAGTCATAGTGCTTATGATGCGGCTTACAATCATCGTCACAGTCATAATGCTTATGATGCGGCTTGCAATCATCGTCGCAATCGTGATCATAATACTCTTTATAGCCATGATCATATTTATTCTTATAAAGGCGCCACTTATCTTCACAATCATAATCGACATACTCGACAAGTACACTGGCATCGGCATCCATTCCGCAGCGAGCCCCGTAAATTGGCACGTCTACAGTAAAACGAACTCTCCGCATTTCGATAGCGTGGACTGGTTGCGATGGTAAGCAAGCTACATAGATTGCTTTTACCTCGAAATGTCCGCGAACAATGACTTTATCGTGAATGAGATCAACACAGGTAATCCTTACTCGCTTCACAAACACATCAATAATCTGCTCAATACCAGGCTTTCTCCTCGGCACGCACATATGTACATCAATTGTTTTCTGTTTACTGCGTTCACCAATGACTTGACGCATAACAATTTTTTGCGGTCCGACTTGGGGTACACATTTATTTATTAGAACGCGCTCACTATTGTCTTCCATACGCACATCCTCCTTTCGCTTTATAATATATATATGCGTAAGGCATCCAATTGACACTGTTTTTAAGTAGAAGCCTGCAAAAATAAGCAAAAAAGGCTAGCAGCTCCAGGATAAGCTTTGGTTGGTTTTACACTCCGGCTTCTACATTACGTATCCTTATTATCGCCATATGCCTATATTCGTTGCTTTAACGATAAAACAGTTTGACTTGTATTAGTATTTCTTTGCATACTTACTACTGTTCATGATGTCAAAATACCCCTGCAAATCTCGCTGGGGTATTCATTCTAAAATCAGACATTGAATTTTTAGAGTTCTTCTAAGTATCCTTTAATGGCAAACAGGTAATAATAGTAAAATACGGATTAACTGAAAATAAAGCGCTATATCAACTTTTTTCGCCGAATAATGGGATTTTTAGCAAAAAATACATTGCTATCTACCACTAATTGGTGATACGTTGTATAATATATTAGCTAATGTTTCAAACTGGAAAGGAGTAACACCCATGGCTATCATTAATGAAAACTATCTGAAATTACCCGGCAGCTATCTTTTTGCCGAGATCGCACGCAGAGTAACCACCTTTAAAAACGAACATCCTACTGCCAATGTCATTCGATTAGGTATTGGCGACGTTACAAAACCTTTGCCTCCCGCCATTGTTAAAGCTATGCATGATGCGGTTGACGAGATGGCTCACGCCGAAACTTTCCGTGGTTACGGACCGGAGCAGGGCTATAGCTTTTTGATTAACAAAATTATTGAAACCGACTATGCTGCTCGCGGAATTTCTTTAGGTGATGACGAAATTTTTGTAAGTGACGGTTCAAAGAGTGACGTTGGCAACATTCAGGAGATCTTTGGTATCAACAATATCGTCGCCATTACAGATCCTGTATACCCTGTCTATTTAGACACCAATGTCATGGCCGGTCGTACTGGCGAACTCAAAGATGGCATGTTTGAAAAAGTGACTTATCTGCCTTGCAATGCTGAGAATCAATTCAAACCAGCTTTGCCTGACCACAAAGTAGATTTAATTTACTTATGCTCACCTAACAATCCAACTGGTACAACCTTATCGAAATCAGAGTTAAAAAAATGGGTTGACTATGCAAAAGCCAACGACGCCATCATTCTATACGATGCAGCCTATGAAGCGTATATTCGCGAAGAAGACGTTCCTCACAGCATCTATGAGATTGAAGGTGCTAAAGAAGTAGCTATTGAGTTCCGTTCTTTTTCAAAAAATGCCGGGTTTACTGGCACCAGATGTGCATTTACTGTTGTTCCAAAAACAGTAATGGGCAAGAAATCCAATGGTGAAGAATATCCATTAAACAAACTCTGGAATCGTCGTCACACCACAAAATTTAATGGTACTCCGTATATTGTGCAACAAGGTGCGGCAGCGGTTTACACGCCAGAGGGACAACAGCAAATTAAAGCGATTGTCGATTACTATATGACTAACGCAAAAATTATCCGCGAAGGCTTGACTAGCGCTGGGATAGAATCCTTCGGCGGTATAAACGCACCCTATATCTGGCTTAAAACACCAAACAGCATGAGCTCTTGGAGCTTTTTTGACAAACTGTTGAATGAAGCTAATATTGTGGGAACTCCTGGAACTGGCTTTGGCCCATCCGGTGAGGGTTACTTCCGATTGACGGCTTTTGGTAACCGAGAAAATACTGAAGAAGCGGTAGAGCGAATCAAAACCCGTCTCAGCTTATAGTTCTAAAAAGGCAAGTAAGTTTAAAACTTACTGCCTTTTTTATTTTATTTATTATTGTAAACCGAATACAAATCTACAATTTTCGAGGCAAAAATATTAAATTTTGTATAGAGGTTTACCATTAAATCAGGAATAAGGTATACTGTAAATAAACACATTCTAAGCAGGAGGCACCAATGACTGGATACCAGACTCTTAATACCAAAATTAATGAACTGATCATTTTTCGGAACTTATTAGCAGATGAAGTTATTCAAAAACTGCTGCAAGCTGCAAAGGATTCTGCTAATCGTTCGTTAATTTCTGACTATACGGCCCAACTGATCAGTAAAGCTGAACTCTTAGGCTTAAGTGGCAATCTGTTTAAAAACTATCTTACCTATTTAATTGCTCAAGATGAAAATATCTTTAGCATAATGACTGAGCAGACTGGAGGACAGATTGGCTCCAGCCTATTGAAAGCCGTTGTGCACGATATGACAATACTCAAAGATTTGCTGTGCAGCCACTTTCATGAACTGACTTCCAATAAGCTGATTGAAGAATATAGTCCTACCTGCCCTAGCATCACCCCAGGGTCGGCAATACTCGAAACTCAACTAGCAGAAGCTTTGAGCCAGGATGCCTCGCCTGAAAGTCTGGCACTTCTTTTATTATCACACTATGCCACCTATGGCTATGGCGATATGGCCAACTTTAAAGCCTTTCGCTGGCAGGACAATCAGGGGCTGATCGGTATTAAGCATTTTGATAAGATTACCCTGACAGATATTGTAGGCTACGAGCGCCAAAAAGCCACCCTGGTCTCAAATACTGAGTCCCTGCTTGACGGAAAACCAGCCAATAATGTATTGCTCATCGGTGCCCGGGGTACGGGTAAGTCATCGTCAGTAAAGGCATTAGCCAATACTTATTTTACCCGCGGCCTAAGATTGGTTGAAATTAGCAAGCAGCAAATGTGCCATTTACCTAAAATTATGGAGACTTTACGCAGCCGTGCCGGCAAAAAGTTTATTATATTTTTAGATGATTTATCTTTCGAGGAATTTGAGATTGAATACAAGTTTTTAAAATCAGTCATCGAAGGCGGCGTTGAAGCTAAGCCGGACAATGTGCTCATCTATGCGACATCCAATCGCCGCCATTTAATTAAAGAAACCTGGAGTGACCGCAATGGCGATGCCGATGAAATTCACCGTTTTGACAGCGTTCATGAAAAAATATCGCTGTCCGATCGTTTTGGTATCACCATCACCTATCTAGCCCCTAACCAAGATGAATATCTGCAAATCGTTGAGGAATTAGCAAAAAAGAATAAAGTTGATTTGCAGCTTTCCCAATTAAAGCAGGAAGCAATTCGTTGGGAACTAGCCCATTCGGGCCGGTCGGGCCGTACTGCTCAACAATTTATTCATTATATTATGGGACAGTAACCAAAAATACAGCCTATCCCCTAGGGGATAGGCTGTATTTTTTAAAATTTTTCGCAGAAAAGCCTTAACCTGCCAGCAATAGCAGCGACCTCTAATGGCAGCTTAGGACCCAATTCACCATCAACATCACTTTCAACCTCTTCAGTACACTCAATATGAAGGCTTCTTGCTTGCAGATAAATGACACTGCGATGCTGCGTAAGATTTTTGCCTGTCAATAGCCCGACAAATAAAGTCATCAATTCTGGAATACTACACTGTTTTACAACCAGCAAATCTAACTTGCCATCATCAATCCTAGCAGGAATTAAATTCGACATACTGCCAACAGTTCCACTATTTAAAATCAAAAAGAGAAAAACATCTTCTTGAATCACCCGATCATCGGCACGAATCGTCATACTTAAGGATCGAAAGTTTGGTATTTCGCCAAGGCCCTTTAAATAATACGCTATTTTTCCTAATGTATTTTTCAGCCCGGAATCGACACTATGGGCCACTGAACTCAACAGCCCGGCACTGGCAACATTGAGAAAGTATTTATCATTGATTCTGCCAATATCAACAGGAACAATCGACCCGCTTGTAATTGTATTGACATAATCATCAATATTTTGACCAAGACCAGCATAAGAAGCAAAATCATTACAAGTACCACTAGGTATAATACCAACAGGCAAATCCACACCAGTTTTCAGCAAAGCATTGATGATTTCATGGACAGTTCCGTCTCCACCCGAAATAATTACACCATCTGCACCAACAGTTTGGATCAGAACCATAAAAAGTTCGATATTATCCCGAGTCGTTCTAAACGGGATAATAACACAATTCCTCGCTAAAAACTTTTCGATGATATCATCGAGCCGATATTTAAAAAAAGCATCGCCTGAAACAGGATTATAAACTAAAATGAATTTTTTCATAATCCGCCTCCCTTTAACCTTCATGCTCAAATGGATTTAAACAAACCAGTTATCCGTAAAAATTTACTCAAAGGTGAGCCAATTAATGGAATTCTACTGACATCACGTTCATGGATACCGCCAGTAATAATTAGCACAATACTATAAACGATTCCACCTACAGCAATAGCGCTAATGGTAGCGACTGTATTACTACCCGAATCCTGTATAATTTCAGCATAGGAATAGAATACCGCGACTCCCATAACAGCAGTGGCTACCACGGTCTTTAGGATATCCTTAGCCGCGATATTATAACCGACATAGCGATTCACATAAACCATATTCATAATAGCGGCTACACCAATATCAGCGACGGTAGCCCAAGCAGAACCCTTAATGCCCAATTCCGGTACTGCTGTAAGAACCCAGTTTAATATCACTTTGACAATGGCTGCAATCCCCATATTAATAACCGGTATAGTCGTATGCCCAAGTCCTTGCAGCACCCCTGTTGTGACTTGATGAATACCGAGCAGCACAATAGAAGTAGACATGACACCAATAGCCGGCCCAGCATTTGGTGCATTATAAATCATTTGAGAAATTGGAGAATCAAGTAGGAATATGAGCATAAAAGCTGGAAAAGTAATGAGGTTAGCAATTCTCATTGCCGAAGCAGTCCGCTGGAATACCTTTAGGCGATCTCCCAGGGCCTGAGCCTCCGAGATTGCCGGCACTAAGCTAGTGGCCAACGATGCCGTTAAAATTGTTGCGAGATTAATTAAAGGCACCGCCATTCCAGTCAGGTAGCCAAACAACTCGGTAGCCTGCTCAACCGTATAACCGGCAACTTCCAAGCGAGCCGGAACGATCAGTAAATCTAAATTGGCGACAATCGGCAGCATAATACTTGAGGCCGATACAGGTAACGCTAGTTTGAAGATTCTTTTAACAATACTACTGCTGGCCTCCATATTTTCAGACACTGCCGGTAAGTCTGGCTGCTGCTTCAAATCGGCTTCCAAACGCCAATAGTAATAAATAAGGACTAACAATCCAGCTACAGCGCCTGCAACTGCTCCCAAACTTGCCCCTGCCGCTGCAAATTCCAATCCTTTAGGCAGTAGCAGATTAGCAAAGATAATCATGGTAACAACCCGAAAGATTTGCTCGATAATCTGCGAAACAGCTGTTGGCGTCATCCTTTGCCAGCCTTGCAGATAGCCGCGATAGCTTGACAGAATGGTTACAAAAAATATCGCCGGTGCCAGCGCGGCTACAGAATAATAGGCACGAGGATCGCGGATAAATTTATACTCGACCAATATCCCCGCACCAAAATAAGTCAAAAGACTAAATACGGCTCCGGTAATTGCCAGTAAGGTCAGTGAAATCCGGAAAACCCGGCGTGCCCCAAACATATCATTGAGTGCCAGTTTTTCCGCTGTAATAATTGAAATGGCCACCGGTATGCCAGCAGAAGATACACTGAGAGCTAATAGATAAATGGGGAAAGCCATTTGATACAAGCCAATGCCTTCACCGCCTAATACCCGTGACACAAAAATCCAGTTTAAAGAGCCGATGACTTTGACTACAATACCGGCAACAGCCAAAATAAACGTACCTTTAAGAAAGGAATCGCCGGTTGAATTCTTTTTAGCATTCTTACTAATAATAGGACACCTGCCTTGCTGCGAACTTAAGAGTTTTATTTTTCATAGCAGCTTACATATAATATAATGATATAGTAGTCAACATTACAATTTTACCATAAGCGGCATTATCTAAAGAAGAGGGTGAACGGCCTTGTCAACCAAACATATTGAATTTAATCTCAGTATCGGGAAACAAAAGCCTGAAAGCATTATTAATACTACAACCAAGTGTCCTTTTTGTGATCGGGAAAATTTAGAAGGGATTATTGCCGCAGAGGGTTCTATTTTATTGGTTAAAAATAAATATCCGGTTTTAGAAGATACTGTTCAAACTGTGCTGATTGAAACAGACCAGTGTCAATCCGAACTGTCATTATATCCAAAAGAACATTTACACAAAGTATTTCACTTTGGTATCAATAAGTGGCTGGAGATGGAACAGCAAGCTGACTATAAATCAGTTATTTTTTTTAAAAATCACGGACCATTCTCCGGCGGTACCATTCGGCATCCGCATATGCAGATTATTGGCTTAAAAACCATCAATTACTTAGATGCTGTTTACCCCGAACATTTTGAAGGCCTTGTCATTGCAAAAACCAATGAGATTGAATTAAATCTGTCCACCAAGCCTCGCGTTGGTTTCTTTGAGTTCAATACAATCTTAACAGACTTAACACAAACTGACCAATTAGCTGATTATGTACAATTGGTTACTCAATACATCCTCAGCAACTTTCACCGCAACTGCAACAGCTATAATTTATTTTTTTACAAAATCAATGACTCCATTGCAGTCAAAATCATGCCTCGCTTCGTAACCTCACCGTTATTTATTGGTTTTGCTATTCCACAGGTATCTAGCCGTTTGGAAGATGTTGTCCTGGATTTCCAGGAAAAATATCTTCGCTAATCTAATTTGTTGAGCTTATCACTAGTAGTAGTTTCCACATTTCAGCCTAAACAATCGCCTGTTTTAATAATCGTAAAAATCTCTGCGTTTTCTGCTGAATAGTGAGATACCTGATTGCACCAAATTGCCCTTCCGTATATACGGAAGGGCTTTGTGTAATGAATCATTTGCAAAATTGCGGCTAGCTTTGTCTCTTAGTTAGCACGAACTTGATCGGATGGAGTCATCAAAAATTGGATTTCAGTATTATTGTCAGCAACCCAGCGCAACGCCCATTCATTTGCAACAAGCAATACCGGGCGCTCTTTGACATCATAAACAAACATACCACGATCAGCACCACGCAGCGACTTCGGTTTGATATCATCGCCCTCCATCCAGCGCGCCAATTCGTAAGGCAAATGATGCATTAAAATATCTACGCCATATTCATTCTTGAGGCGATATTCCAAAACATCAAACTGCAAGCTTCCCACTGTGCCAACAATATAGGATTCAAGACCGGCGTCGGCTTGCCGGAAAAGTTGGACAGCTCCTTCCTGGGTCAGTTGGGTAATGCCTTTGACAAATTGCTTGCGCTTCATAGTGTCTTTGGCCTGCACCCGGGCAAATTGCTCTGGCGGAAATACTGGAAAATCTTCAAAAGTAAATAGTTGCCCTTGCTCGCATAAGGTGTCGCCAATGCCAAAAATGCCAGGATCAAACAAACCTACGATATCACCTGGGTAAGCTTCATCAATAATAGTCCGATCCTGAGCTAGAAACTGCTGTGGCTGAGACAATTTTAGAACTTTTCCTGACTTTTCATGAAAAACAGCCATACCACGTGTAAACTTACCTGAACAGATTCTAATAAATGCTAAGCGATCCCGGTGAGCCGGATTCATATTAGCCTGAATTTTAAATACAAATGCTGAAAATTTCTCATTCTCCGGTTCAACCAAACCTTCCGAAGACATGCGGGGCGCTGGCGAAGGCGCCAATCGCAAAAACTCTTCGAGAAAATTCTGCACACCAAAATTGGTCATCGCGCTACCGAAAAACATAGGAGTTAATTCGCCTTGGCGCACCTTCTCCAGATCAAAAGTATCGCCAGCCATATCCAATAATTCAATGTCATCACAAAGCGCTTGATGAATATTGCTGCCAAGCATTTCAGTAAATACCGGATCATCGACTTGCCCAACTACTGAAGGCAATACTTTCTGACCGTGTGAGCCTTCTTCAGAAAAAAGTTCAATTTGAGCTTTTTGACGATTATAAACCCCTTTATAATCACCATCAATCCCAATCGGCCAATTCATTGGATAAGCCCTTATTTCTAGTACTTTTTCGAGTTCTTCCATTAATTCAAACGGACTTTTACCGAAACGATCCAGCTTATTCACAAAAGTAAAAATGGGAATGCCTCGTTGTTTACAAACTTTAAATAGTTTCTTAGTCTGAGCCTCAACGCCTTTGGCAACATCGATAATCATCACTGCACTATCGACTGCCATTAGGGTTCGGTAAGTATCTTCACTAAAGTCTTGATGGCCTGGTGTATCCAAGATATTAATCCGATAACCGTCATAATCGAACTGCATGACACTGGAAGTTACCGAAATTCCGCGCTGTTTTTCAATTTCCATCCAGTCAGAAACAGCATGACGCTGAGCCTTCCTGGATTTTACCGAACCAGCTAAATGAATGGCGCCTCCGTATAGCAGTAATTTCTCGGTTAAGGTAGTTTTCCCCGCATCTGGATGCGAAATGATGGCAAAAGTTCGGCGGCGATTGATTTCCGAACTCAAATCAACTGCTGACATGTATTTCCTCCAAGTACTTTTTTTATCATTGTGTTAACCACAAAGCTCAGTCTTTAAGGCTAAGTGGATTTTTTATTAGACCAAACTTCGTCTATTTTAACATATTTAGCCGGATAATCATAATAGGAATTCTTAATTATTGTGGTTAATTTCGCACAAATTAACACACAAACAAATTTAATCATTCAAGTGGATTAACAAAGATGCTGTCTATTACATAGTATAGGATAGCCTATAAGGATCATGTGCTGATAAAGGAGGGGCTATCGATGAGCTGCTGGTATGGGTATGATGGTTGTAATGGGTCTAGAGAAAAAAAAATCTGCACAATCATCATAATCATCATGTTATTTTTCTTCTTTACTGACCGTGACTATACGCTAACCTACTACTAAACTATACATAGAGCAATGCAATCACTCATAAAGCAATAATCCACCGCTAAATAGCGGTGGATTATTGCTTTATTGCACTGAGCTGCTTAAAAAATTCTTGACCAGATTACGGCCTTCAGGTGTTAGGATGGACTCAGGATGAAATTGTAATCCCTCAATGAAATATTCCTTATGGCGTAATCCCATGATCAGCCCCCCTGCCGTACTTGCAGTTACCTCAAGACACTCCGGCAGACTTTCCTTCTCAACAATCAGGGAATGATATCTTCCGGCAGCAAAGTTTTGAGGTATGCCATGATAGATCCCTTGATCATGATGCTCAATATACGAAACTTTGCCATGCACAGGCAGAGGAGCCCGAACGACTTTTCCGCCAAAGACCTGTCCAATGGCCTGATGACCAAGGCAAATACCCAGAATGGGAAGCTTTCCGGCAAAACGCTCAATAATATCCAAGCTGATACCAGCATCATCAGGAGTGCCAGGCCCAGGTGAAATAATAATTGCCGAATAGTTTCTGGCAGCAATCTCAGTTGCCGTAATTTGATCATTGCGAATGACTTCAACCTGATAACCCAGATTAGCCACTAATTGATAGACATTATACGTAAAGGAATCATAGTTATCAATCAGCAAAATCATGATCATCATCCTCCGCCAATACTTTAAATAACACTTTTGCCTTATGCAGCACCTCTTGATACTCTTTCTCTGGTACCGAATCAGCTACAATCCCTGCGCCGGTCTGAGTGACAGCCTCATCACCGTCAATGAAAATGGTCCTGATTGTAATACAGGTGTCCATATTTCCGCTAAAATCAATATACCCCACCGCTCCGGCATAAGGCCCTCGTGCGGGCTGTTCTAACTCATGAATAATCTCCATGGCACGAGCCTTAGGCGCACCACTGACTGTACCAGCAGGAAAACAAGCTGTTAAAGCATCAAGGGCTGTGTTTTTCGGATCAATTTTGCCGGTAACTTCAGATACCATGTGCATAACATGCGAAAATTTTTCGATTTCCATCAGGCGAGTGACTTCAACCGTACCGGGTAAACTAATGCGGCCAATATCATTGCGTCCCAAATCCACCAGCATGGCATGCTCAGCCTTCTCTTTTTCATCCTGTAATAACTCGATGGCCAGTTCCTGATCCTCCAAGGCATTAGCTCCCCTGGGCCTGGTGCCGGCAATTGGATAAGTGACGACTTTATCTTGATTGACTTTGACCAGCATTTCCGGTGATGCACCGACCAACTTGCGTTGACCGAAATTAATGTAAAACATATAAGGAGATGGATTAATCTGACGTAAGCGTCGATATAGCCCAAATGGTGACTTAGTCAGCTTCCGGCGAAATTGTTGTGACAACACAACCTGAAAGATTTCACCAGCAGCAATATATTCTTTAGCTTTTAGCACTTTCTCCTGGTAACTGGCACTAAATTGCTGCAGATCCTGGCTGGTTTGAAGACTGACTGGGCGCTGAGACTTTCTAGCTACTTCTGGCTGCACCGGCTGAGCTAACTGATCGGCTAGCAGTTTAAGCTTACTTAAAGCCGCTTCATAGACTTCATCAACATCCCTGCTGCCGTCATATTCGGCTAAATAAGCCAATTTCGTAGTATGGGTCAAATGATCCATGATCAACAGGGTTCGGCAAAGCATAAACTCTGCCAAGATAGTATCTGGCGCAATCTGGAGCCCTCGAACGCGTTCCCAGGTTGCTACGGATTCATAGGCAAAATACCCTACCGCACCACCGGATAATTGAGGTAAATCATCCAGCACTGGAGCTGAGAAAGAATTTAGATATTGTTTTAAAGCGGCAATAGGTTTACCTTCAACAAATTGCGTTTCGCCATTGCGTTCAATTTTGAGTCCATTGAAGTAAGCTGTAGCAATAGCTAGCGGATCGGTTCCAATAAAGGAGAAGCGGCCAAAGTTTTTACTGGAATCAGCACTTTCCAAAATATACCCGTAGCGATCCCCAACCAGTTTGTAATAAATCGATACCGGTGTATCCATATCGGTAGAAACTTCAGCATATACCGGAATGATGTTATGAATTTTAGCATATTCACGAAATGCCTGCTTTTCAGGAAATGCTCTCATCTCATTTCATCCTCTCATCTAAAGTCTGCCGAATGGACTGTACTAAGGCCCTCACCGCTTCTACTCCTTCATCCATTAAATTCTGCATGACCGCACTGCCAACAATGACGGCATCGGCATATTGAGCGGCTTCTTTGGCTGCAGCCGGTGACCCAATGCCAAAGCCAATGGCTAACGGCACCGAAGTATGCTGTCTAACCGTATTCATGACCTGACCAATTCCACTGTAATCCACCTGCCGCACCCCGGTAACACCGGTGGTGGAGATACAATAGATAAATCCACTGGCTTTGCTGCAGATATGACTTACCCGTGCTGTATTGGTTGTCGGAGCAATAAACTGAATCAAATCCAAGCCTGTCTGCTGACAAATCTCGCCAAGCTCTGCCGCCTCTTCAGATGGTAAGTCAGGTATGATCAGGCCATCTAACCCGGCTTGTTTAAAACGAGACGCAAACTCTTGCTGACCAAAATTAAGAATACTATTCATATAAGCCATAGCTGCCAACGGAATGTTGGAATGCTGTCTGATGTGTTGAATTAATTCGGCGATTTTAGCCATATTCACGCCGGATTTTAGAGCTACCATAGCCGCTTTTTGAATAACCGGTCCGTCTGCCATAGGATCGGAGAATGGAATCCCCAGTTCAATAATGTCTGCACCGGCTGACTCCGCTGCCTGAACGGCTTGCAAGGTTGTCGCCAAATCGGGAGTACCCGCAGTGATATAAATAATAAGTCCTTTACGTCCTTCGGCCTTTAAGGCCGCTAATTTTTCTGCTATACGTGACAAGTTAATCCCTCCATTACCTGTGCAGCCATTTGCACATCTTTATCACCACGACCGGACAAACAGACTACAACCACTTGATCCGCTTTAGTCTGAGGCATCAACTCTTCTAAATAAGCCAAAGCATGTGAACTTTCTAACGCTGGAATAATGCCTTCGACTTGGGCCAGGCGCTTGAACGCACTCAAAGCCGCTTTATCGGTTACCGAAGTATACGTCACCCGGCCGCTGTCTTTGAAATAGGAATGTTCAGGACCTACACCGGGATAATCCAATCCGGCTGAAATCGAATAAGCCGGTATGACTTGCCCGTCTTCATCCTGCAGTAAATAGCTCAAAGCCCCATGCAATACACCTGGACGGCCGCTTGTCAGTGATGCTGCATGTTCACTGGTGGTAACCCCTTTACCAGCCGCCTCAACGCCAATTTTGATCACATCATGATCATTCCTAAATGGATAGAATATTCCCATCGCATTACTGCCGCCACCCACGCAAGCAACAATATGACTAATCTGCTTGCCGGCAATATCCTGAATTTGCGCCTTGACTTCCTGACCAATGACTGCCTGGAAATCCCGAACAATCATCGGATAAGGATGTGGCCCCACTACTGAGCCGATAATGTAATGGGTATCTTCCACATTCGTAACCCAATAACGAATGGCTTCACTGGTGGCATCCTTTAATGTCCCCGTACCGCTGGTTACAGGAATGACTTCAGTTCCCAGCAATCTCATCCGAAAAACGTTTAAAGCCTGCCGCTCAATATCTTCTTCACCCATAAACACCCTGCATTCCAGACCAAACAAGGCGGCTACTGTAGCACAAGCTACCCCATGCTGCCCGGCACCTGTTTCAGCAACAATTCGTTTTTTCCCCATCCGGCGGGCCAATAGAGCCTGCCCAATGGCATTATTAATTTTGTGGGCTCCTGTATGCAGCAAGTCCTCACGTTTTAAATAAATCTTGGCTCGACCGTAGTGAGCAGTTAACTGTTCTGCTAGATACAACCGGGTTGGACGTCCAGCGTATTCCCTGAGATAGAAACTTAATTCCTGCTGAAAATTCTCGTCATTTTTCAGTTGATTATAGCTTTCTTCCAATTCTATTAATGCCGGCATGACAGTCTCAGGTACATATTGTCCGCCAAACTTACCAAAACGTCCTTTATTATCAGGCATAATGTTTATCCCCCTCTAGTGATTTAATGTTAATTCCCGTGTTCTGCGGCCAATATCCGGTGCTTTTACTAGCCCTTCACCTACCAGAATCCCTCGCACTCCGGCATCTTTTAATCTGCTGGCATCCTGCGCATTTTGAATGCCGCTTTCACTAATCACTACACGATCAGCTTGGCATTCAGGCAGCAATTCAAAAGTATTTACAATATCGGTAGTAAAAGTTTTCAGGTTACGATTATTGATGCCAATCAGTTCTGCTGGAGTTTTTAATACTCGCTTTAATTCCTCTTTGGTATGAACCTCAACTAAACAATCCAGGCCAATTCCCCAGGCTTTATATAGAAAATCCATCAGTTGATAGTCTGATAGGATTGCCGCGATCAATAAGATGGCATCGGCTCCAGCGGCTCTTGCCTCATAGATTTGATAATCATCGATAATAAAATCCTTGCGTAATATCGGCAATTCGGTCACAGCACGAACTGCAGCAATATCGGTAATCACACCTTTGAAATGCGGATCAGTATGCACTGACAAGGCTCGTGCACCATGTTCGCTATAAGTTTTTGCAAGTTCAGGTACAGTATAGTCATCACATAACGGTCCTTTCGCCGGTGAAGCCAATTTACACTCAGCGATTAAGCCCCAGTCATTTTCTTTGAGTGCCTTACTTAATGCAAAATTGCCTGGCTGGACTTCACGCCGTAAAGCTGGTAGTGGTAATTGTTTTTTTGTATTGGCAACTTCATAGCTTTTTTTTGCAACAATTTCATTGAGCACTTTGGCGCCCCCTCTGCGCTGCACGAGCAGCCTGGATGAATTGTCTAATTTTTACAGTGTCTTTGATTCCGTTTGTTTCGACTCCACCTGATACATCTACGCCTGCCGGGCTTAACGTTAAAACAGCCTCATGAACATTCTCTGCTGTCAGCCCACCGGCTACGATCACCGGCAGCTTAATTTGTCTGCATGTTGCCTTGGCCTCATACCAGTCAAATGCAATCCCGGTACCACCGTTTTGCCCTGGGATATAGCTGTCTAATAGTGCATAATCCACCTTAAATTCGTTAATTTGCTGATAACCACACTGTTTCGTTACTTGAAAGGCCTTGATAATAGGCCACTTGATCTGACGGCAATAGGCTAAGCTCTCCTGACCATGAAGCTGAACATAGTCCAAGTGGCATACGTCAGCAATATGATTAATCATTGCTGCACTTTCATCAACAAAGACGCCCACTTTCGCAATCGCCTGCACAGCTTTACTAATTATAGCTGCCTGTTCTGGCTCAATTCTTCGCTTACTGGCGGCAAAGACAAAACCAATCATGTCAGCCCCTGCCTCTTGGGCAGCTTGAGCAGCTTCCAACGATCTTATGCCGCATATTTTTATGATAATAATGCTTCCTCCCTTAACCGATGGCTGAAGTTTTTAAGATCATGCAGCTTCGCGTAAGCTTTGCCGCTGTCAATGCTTGCAGCAGCTAATTCCAGGCCGGTATGCAAGTCAGGGACGCTACCGGCAATATATAAAGCAGCTGCCGCATTGATTAGTACAATATCCCGCTTAGGCCCTCGTTGACCCTGTAAGATTTTAAGGATAATTTCAGCGTTCTGCTCAGCCGTTCCCCCTAAATAATCATCAGGCGCAGCAGCACTAAAACCATAATCCTGCGGATTGATCACATACGAGGAAAGTTGTCCGTCTCTGACCTCAGTCACTTGCGTCGGCTCTGTTGTCGATATTTCATCCAGCCCGTCAAAGCTATGCACCACCATGGCCCTTTCTACGCCCAGCCCCAGCAATGCTCCAGCTACTTTTTCGGTCAAATCCTGATCATATACCCCAATAAGCTGGTAATTGGCTTTTGCAGGATTGGATAACGGACCAAGAATATTAAAAACCGTCCGGAAGCCAAGATCCTTGCGTGGCTTTGCCGCATACTTCATTGCTTTATGAAATATAGGAGCAAACAAAAAACCAACATTGATCTCATCAATAGCATCCGCAGCAGTTTGCGGTGCCAGCTCTACATTAACCCCTAAGGCTGCCAGAACATCGGCACTGCCACAAGAGCTTGATACACTGCGGTTGCCGTGTTTCGCAACTGCCAGCCCTGCTCCGGCAAGAACAAAAGCCACGGTTGTGGAAACATTGAACGTACCTTTGCAATCTCCCCCGGTGCCGCACGTATCAATCAACCGACTTTGCCGGCACACAATACTTTCGGCATGTGAACGCATGGTCTCAGCAAAGCCTGTAATTTCGCTGCTTGTTTCTCCCTTAAGTTTTAAAGCAGTAAGAAAAGAGCCGATTTGCGCTTCACTGGCCTGGCCTGACATAATCACGTTCATCGCTTCTCCAGCTTGCTGCCTGGTAAGATGTTGTCCGGATAATACCTGATGAAGATACTCTTTTAACATAGCCGCCCCTCCTCAAATTCACCCTAAATGATCCTGAAAATATAAAAGAACCAACTCGCCTAAAGGGACGAATTGGTTCGTGGTACCACCCTAATTTGGAATTCAGCGATTCTAATTAGGTTGAGGTAAATAAAAAAAAACCTTCACCCCAAGGGGCGAATTGGTTCGCGCTACCACCCTAATTTAGAAAGCACTGCTTTCCCTTTTTTCAGGTACGGGACTCAATAATCCGTATACCCTAGCCCACTAACGGTGGCAACCGGCTCAGCCTACTCATCATCATGATTTTCGGTGAACGCTCACAGGTCCATTCGATATGCTCTCTAGGCCGGTCATTACACCTCCGGTTTCCCGGTCACCGACTCGCTGTTCTAAAGTGTACATATGTACTCGTCCCGCTCACAGCTTTTTACACTATCAACTTGATTTTATTTTATTCGCTTCCCTTACTGTTGTCAATAGCGTTTCAAAAAAAAATTCAAGCCTGTTGATAAGAAAAAAGACGGGTATGCACCCGTCTTAATTAATTGCTAAATATTCGCCAATAGTTGTTGCAATACTTTATACTTGGCATCACGGTAAATTTGATCAAAATCAACAATATACCATTCACCATTGATTTTTTCTAAGCCCACTGGTTTAACTGTAAACTTAAAACTGTCCTGCTCTTGCAGGGTAGTTGCCACAACAGCATAATCGCCTTGCTGGCCAGCCAATTTAGCCGATATCAAATTAGATTTCTTAATTTGATCTAAATCTCCAGTCATAAATTTGACAACTGTTTTGGCATCACCAGCAGAAGTTGGTGATATATATGCACCAGCATCATTCATCTTATTATTTTTAGCGGCATCAAAAAAAGTTTTTACAACACCGTCTGGCGATAAGCCTGTAATCCGCTTAGCACCTGATCCGCCGCCACAGCCGGCTACTAATACAACAATAAGTAATAGACACACAACTGCTAAGGTTCTTAAAGATTTTTTCTGCATCTTTAGGTACATCCTCTCTACTTTCAAATTGAAACATAAAATCTATGGCTTATTTTATCATTTTCTGACTGAGTAGTCACTGGATATGTTTGGTAGAATTTTAGCTAGTAAATAGGATCATGTTAACTATTGCATGGATCAGTGACAGTAAACGAACTAACCCGGCTGAGTGTTCAGCCGGGTTAGTTTATTATACAATGGTTACTTTATATCGACGCATCCAAGCATCTGCTTGCACAAGATAAGCAAATAGCTGGGCACCGCCCATTAATTGTCCGAACCAAGGTATATTTGACGCCGCCAAATCGGTTTGGGCAATGGCCTTAATTTTGGCTGCATCAATTAAGGGCAGCAGCGGTGAAGATGAATCATTTAGCAGATCAAGCGCCCAATTCTTAACTGTATTTAAATATTCCGGATTATGAGTCTTCGGATAAGGACTCTTCTTCCGCCAGAGTACATCATCAGGCAGCACGCCTGTTAAAGCATGGCGCAGCAGGCCTTTTTCACGATTCTGATAATTTTTCATGGTCCAGGGCACATTCCAGACATATTCTACAATGCGGTGGTCACAATAGGGAACTCTGACTTCAAGTCCAAACGCCATACTCATTCGATCTTTGCGATCCAGCAAGGTTGGCATCCAGCGAGTCAAACTCAAATAGAAGATTTCCCGCATCCTGGCGGCATAGGCCTCTTCCCCTGGTAACCGGGGTACCTCTCCAAGTGCATCCTGATAGCGCTGCTGCACATATTCGGTAAGATTGAGCTTGCTCTTAAACTCTGGTGTTAGCCAATCCAACCTCATCTGGGGACGCGGTGCCCAGGGAAAAGTGGTTGCATTGATCATTTCTTCACGATAAAACCAAGGATAACCACCAAAGACTTCATCGGCACATTCTCCTGATAAAGCAACAGTAGCTCCTTTCTTAATTTCCCGGGAGAACAAATAAAGTGACGTATCGATATCCGCCATCCCCGGCAAATCGCGAGCTTCAGCAGCTAGAGTTAAGCTCTGAGCTAACTCAGAATTATCTAAAATAATATTGTGATGCTCGGTCTGGAAATGTTCAGCCACCCGTTTTACCCACGGGGCGTCAGAATTAGGCTGAAAGCTGCTGGCTTTAAAAAATTTATCATTATCAAGATAATCAACCGAATAGGTGTGCAGTGTTCCCAGGCCATCACGCCTATATGTATTTGCTGCTAAGGCTGTAAGCGCACTGGAATCAAGGCCGCCAGACAGGAAAGTACACACAGGTACATCGGCAACTAATTGTCTTTTCGCTGTATCACAAAGTAGGTCCTTAACCGTTTCGACCGTTTTTGTAAAATCATCTTCATGTGGCTGGCTTTGCAATGCCCAGTATTGGATAATTCTCTTGCCGTTACGATTGTAAATCATTGAATAGCCAGGTTTTAGTTCATGAACTCCGCGAAACACTCCATGACCAGGTGTTCGTGCCGGACCAATCATGAAGACTTCAGCCAATCCTTCAGCATCCACTTCTGGCTTAATCAATGGGTTTGCCAGGAGTGCTTTCAACTCTGATCCGAATACAAAGCTTTTATTGCGCTCGGCATAAAATAGCGGTTTAACGCCGATTCGATCCCGTGCTAAAAACAAGGTTTCTTTTGCTTCATCCCAGATACCAAATGCAAATATCCCATTGAATTTCTCCACGCAGGCTGGCCCATATTCAATATAAGCCGTCAGCAGAACCTCAGTATCACAAGTTGTGGTAAAACGATATCCCTTTGCTTCCAAATCTTTCTGCAATTCAGGCGTATTATAAAGTTCTCCATTGTAAGTAATAATATAGGTTTCACTGCCACGCTGCCTAATCATTGGTTGTGCCCCATTAATCAAGTCCACAACACTCAGCCGGCGATGACCAAAAGCCACATGCTGCTTCACATAGGTTCCTGAAGCATCAGGCCCCCTTGCCGCTAGAGTTGCAACCATGGCATCTAAAATCGGGCGCTCCTGTTCAAGATGATTATCCCAGTCTATCCATCCGGTAATGCCGCACATTGTTATTCATCTCCCCTTCGAGAAGAAATGAGCGCCTACAAGACTGCTTTTCATCTAAGCAGCATGTTATAGGCGCCTTTGCCTCGCGTGTTAATTACAGGATATAAATATGCATTTTCCCGTCTTTTTGCTACTGCCCGCAATGATTTAAATATTTCATTCCGTGTGATGGCCATCACAGAAATTGGATATATTATTTCTTATAATGACAGTAAGACAACAAATCATCGAGGAGGAATTCAAAATGACTCAGAAATTTATAAAAAATATAGACTTCGGTAAAGCCTTAAATTTAGCCAGCCTGGTTGATTATCAGCCTGGCCGGGTTGTCAGCCTTACATTGGTGCAAAATGACACGGTCAGCCTGACATTATTCGCTTTTAGCAAAGGTGAAGCCATTAGTACTCATTCGGCTCCAGGAGATGCGCTGGTCTATATTATAGATGGAGAAACTGAAATCACGATAGGCGGCGAAACACTTACAGCCCGTACTGGCGAAACAGTCGTTATGCCTGCTAATATTCCGCACGGTCTTGAAGCAGTAGCCGACTTTAAAATGTTACTGGTTGTAGTCAAATAATAAATACATGAGCCAAGCAAAGATCCCCTGCTAGATTACTCTAAGCAGGGGATCTTTGCTTTAAATTACTGTTACTTTAATTTCACCTTGATCGACTACAGTCTTTACCTGACTGCTCTCACTAACTTCGCCCAAGACAATCTTCTTGCTTAATTCAGTTTCAATCGTCCTGCTAATCAACCGTCGCAGCGGACGAGCGCCGTAGGCCGGATCATAACCTGCTTGCGCCAGGAAGCTAAGAACCTGTTCATCCCAGCTTAGACTAATATTGACCTGCTTTTGCAAGCGCTTATTCAGATTGCTCAACAAGATACCTGCAATGCTTTGAACTTGTTCGGTAGTTAAAGCATTAAACACAATGGTATCGTCAACCCTGTTTAGAAACTCTGGCCGGAAATAAGTCTTCAGCAGTGCTAATACCCGTTCTTTGGCAACAGAAAAGTCATTCTGTAAAATTTCGGCTGAACCTAAATTAGAAGTCATAATAATGATGGTATTTTTAAAGCTAACCGTCCGGCCTTTGCTGTCTGTCAAACGTCCATCATCCAAAATTTGCAGCAATACATTAAAAACATCCTGGTGAGCCTTTTCAATCTCGTCAAGTAAGATAACACTATAAGGACGTCGCCGAACAGCTTCGGTCAGCTGGCCGCCCTCATCATACCCGACATACCCCGGAGGAGCACCAATTAACCGAGCGACCGCATGCTTTTCCATATATTCGCTCATATCGAGTCTGACAATATTGCGTTCATCATCAAATAAGAATTCTGCCAGGGCTTTAGCTAACTCGGTTTTACCAACCCCTGTCGGCCCAAGGAAAATAAACGAACCAATAGGACGATTCGGATCTTTAATGCCAGCCCGAGCCCTTATAATTGCTTCACTGACCGCCTGTACAGCATCATCTTGACCGACAACCCGCGAATGCAATACATCCTGAAGTTTAGCCAATTTAGCACGTTCACCAGCCAGCATCCGGCTTACAGGGATTCCAGTCCATCGGCTTACTACTTTAGCAATGTCTTCATCACTGACTTCTTCTTTTAACAAGGTTTTCCCGCTTTGTTTTGCAGCCAAGCCCTGCTCTGCTTCCGTTAAACGGTGCTCGAGTTCTGGTATACGGCCATATTTTAACTCAGCTAAACGAGTTAAATCATAAGACCGTTCAGCAGCTTCCATCTCGGCTTTTAATAATTCAATTTCCTGCTTAATGCCGCGAACCCGCATAATAGATTGTTTTTCAACCTGCCATTGCTGTTTTAACTGTTCAGCTTGCTGACGCAGCAAGACTAATTCATCCTGAATATGCTTGGTTTTATCCTGAGCAGAAAGATCGTCTTCCTTTTTCAAGGCCTGTTCCTCAATCTCCAACTGCATAACCCGCCGAAGTATTTCGTCAAGTTCACTAGGCATGGAATCAATTTCGGTACGCAGCTTGGCGGCAGCTTCATCTACCAGATCAATAGCCTTGTCGGGTAGAAAACGGTCAGCGATATAACGATCTGACAATACGGCAGCCGAAACTAAAGCTGAATCTTTAATTCTTACACCATGATGAATTTCATAGCGTTCCTTAAGCCCGCGTAATATGGATATTGTATCTTCAACAGTTGGCTGCCCAACCATGACCGGTTGGAAGCGGCGCTCCAGCGCTGTATCCTTCTCAATATGCTTGCGATACTCATTTAAGGTTGTTGCACCAATACAACGCAGTTCCCCCCTGGCCAGCATGGGCTTTAAAATATTCCCGGCATCCATAGCGCCTTCGGCTGCTCCGGCACCCACTACCGTATGAAGTTCATCAATGAATAATAAGATTTTGCCTTCAGATTTAGCAATTTCGTTTAGAACATTCTTAAGTCGTTCTTCAAACTCTCCCCGGAATTTTGCCCCAGCGACTAGTGCTCCTAAATCTAAAGAATAGAGTATCTTGTTTTTAAGTGATTCCGGTACATCTCCGGCAATAATCCGTCGGGCTAACCCCTCGGCGATTGCCGTTTTCCCCACACCTGGTTCACCGATAAGCACCGGATTATTCTTGGTCCGGCGGGATAATATCTCAATAACCCGACGAATTTCATCATCACGGCCAATAACCGGATCTAATTTACCTTGTCGTGCCTGTTCAGTTACATCGCGGCCATATTTATTTAATGCTTGAAAAGCTTCTTCAGGATTATCGGAAGTGATTGTTCCACCAGCCCGATGTGTAGTAACAATTTGCTTGATGCGACTGCGATGCAGACCAAATTCATGGCAAATTGCCACAACTTCACGATCTCCGTCTTCAACAATAGCTAACAACAAATGCTCGGTGCTGATAAACTGATCTTTCATATCGGCTGCCATCTTATCAGCCAGCGCAATAATCCGGATCATAGCGGTATTCATATGCAAACTTGCAGCATTGCCACGTACTGCCGGTTGTTTTTTTAGTAATTGCTCAAGTCTGGCCTGCAGTAACCCGGGATTAACCTTACACTCGATAAAGATTTGGTTTAACAGCCCTTCTGCATCTCTCGTCAATGAAAGCAGTAAATGTGCTGTAGTAATTTCCTGATGATAGTACATTGCTGCCAACTGCTGTGCTCCCTGCATTGCCGCCAGCGCCCTTTGAGTATATTTGTCTTGTTGCATAACCAGCCCTCCTCACAAAACTATGATTTTAAATTGATGATTTTTACCTTCAAAATCATCTTAACAAAGCTTTCCATAATTATCAATCATATTTTTTGACTTTTTGACCTTTAATATTCATTTTTTTCTCCGAGTCAGTTTTTAGCTGATTTTGCGCAGCAAAAAAGCCATGCAACGCATGGCCTTATCTTGTTCTATTCAGATAGTTTTAAGTCTACTCCTAAAACCCCGGCAATTTTATCATTAATTCGAATTGGAATTGAGACTGTAATACAAGGCTGATGCGATATTGCCGAAACATATACCGGCGAAATATAAGTATTTCCATTAATAGCCTGCTGAAACCAGTCTCTTGAAGAAGCATTAGCGATACCAGCAGGTGGTAATGAAACAATAAATTGACCATCACTCGTGTTTGTCCAGGCTGCTTCGAGCTCGGATTGCCGCTCAAGCAACTCAGTTAAAGTCTCGAAATGCCCCGCTTCGGTTAACTCAATGATTCTATGATCTTGAGCCGTTTTATTGAGGATATTTTTTACTAAAGCTAATTTATGATCAAGCTCTTGCTGATTTTTAATATCCACCAAGGATATTTTGCCAGTGGTTTCAACTAATACCCCAGCAACTTCAGCCAGCACATCACCCATTTTTAAAGTCTCAAACAAATGGCTTTCCTGGCGTTCTACGGCAGCTGTAGCAATATTGACATGAGCTGCTGCCTCCTGGCACATGGCTGACATTTTCCCTAAACGATCAGCAGCCCGGCCAGTTGCACTTAATTGTGCTTGACGTGCCGCACTGGCTTCAGCCAATTGACTTTCAATCTGACCACTTGCAGCGAGTATTGATTTTAAGCTAAGATCAGCATCAGCCATCGCTTTGACACCTCTTTGCACCGATGAAGCACCCGATTCAACAGCTTTGGCAGCTTCAAGCACACCCGCATCAATTTGGGCTAATAAACCATTTGCCGAATTTGCTGCGTCTGTACTGGCATCCGACAATTTCTGAATTTCTTGGGCTACTACCGCAAATCCCCGTCCATGTTCGCCTGCCCGTGCTGCCTCAATGCTGGCATTCAATGCCAGTAAATTTGTCTGGGACGAAATACCTTGTATGGTGTCTAGAAAAGTGTCGATCTCTCTAGCAATTTGTGTTAGGGCTTTGATTCGTTGTTCAATTTGTGCAGAAGCCTGCTGAATATCATGCATAGCCGTGGATGCTTCACTAACAGCATCAGACCCTTGCTCAGCAATCTTTTTGGTTTCAATACTATCTTGATAAATGCCCCCAGCAACATTAGCAATCGTTTTTGCTGAAGTCATCACTTCTTCAACTTGCTGAGCAGTATCTACAGCCATATCGGCAATAGCAATTGTAAGTTTTTGCGAACCTAATGCCGATTGTTTAACATCTTCCGCTAATTCATTGACATTGGCAATAGAAGCATTAACCTGCTTTACAGCTGCTGAAACTTTACTTGAAGAAACTTGTGTCTCTTGAGTAAATTGCCGCAGCATATCTGCCAAAGATGCAATATGGCCGGCTAATGGTTTTAATTCTTCCGGATAGTCGACAACATTCAATTGGTTTGCCATATTTCCCCTAGAATATTCTGCTGTTTGCTGGGTTAGTTTTTGCAATGCTTTTTTATTTCCAAACCATAACACAAATATCCCCCCTAAACAAATACAGGCAGCCTATTAATAGAGCTGCCTTTGCACAATATTAATGCTACCAAAATGTGTACATACTGTCAATAATTGTTTTTTTATCTCCTTTAAAATTAGATTTTTAATATATTTCCCGGGAAATGTAGAATCGCGCGTGAATACATCAGTCCGAATATTAATCCCGGAATTATTTACCAGATATAGTTTGCAGCTAACAACAATATCATGTTTTATACTAAACAATGCTGAATGAGGTGATTCCATGTTTGAGCAAAATACCCGTTCAACCTATACCCCCTCACTCTCACTTCCCTATCCTAAACCGAGAGTTGTCAGGCCAAACCAGTTTTATGCAATATTATTGCTTGAAGACTATGCCGGTGCCATCAGTGAATTGACTGCGATTACGCAATTCATTTATCATAGTTTTATTCTGAATGAATACGAAGATTTACACAAACTTGAAAAAGCTGTTGCCATAGAAGAAATGCACCATTTACAGCTCTTGGGCCAAACCATCTCTTTGCTGGGGGTTGACCCAAAATTCAGGACGTTGACTGACAATATTGCAAGCTATTGGAAAGCTTCCTATGCCTATTATGGCTGTGGCATTTGCGATCGTATCTCAGCAGATATTGCCGCCGAGCGTTCGGCCATCAGCCAATACCGTTATCATTTAAGACTCATTGAAGACCCCTACATTAGGCAGTTACTCGATAGAATTATATTAGATGAAGAAGAACATTTGAATTTATTCCAACAGATGGCCGCAAAGTATTGTCATACGATTCAGTCATAATATCATTTGATTGTTCTGTACTTGGACTATAATGAATAAACCGTGACTAGGTCACGGTTTATTCATTATAGTCCAATATTATGGAAAGTTTTAGTTCTTGCACTCTACTACAGGATCATCTTTCTTATACTTTCTAACTGCAAAAATGATTAGAACAGCCAAAACGACGATTCCTAATGAAATAGCGATAAGATTATCGGAAAAACTGTTCAGAATACTCATTGCACGAGGGCCAAAGTAATAAATAATAAGTCCTTCTAACAAGAAGCGTTTAGCCCGCCCAAAAAGTGAAGCGATTAAAAAGACCTCCATGCGTACGCCTAATGCCCCAGCTGTTATGCTCACAAATTTATAGGGAATCGGTGACATAGCAGCCAGAAACACTGCCCACACTGCATTATCTTTTGCATAATTGCAGATTTTCTCTGTATATTTTGCTGGTATTAGCTTTTGTGCAGCAGGCAACCCAATTTTACAACCAAGGTAATAGCCGATAATCCCCCCCAGCACTGAAACAACCGTTGTTAATAACCCATAATAAATCGCTTTACTAGGAGTCGCCAGCGCTAAAGGAATTAAAAGTAAATCTGGTAATATCGGTGAACAAAAGGACTCTGTAAAGGCAGCCACAATGAGTCCAAGCACGCCCCAACTTTGCAATAATTCAGTTAGATTTCCCACGATAGGTCACCTTCCTTCTTAAAAGCCAGCAATTTATTTAGAAAACTTCTCATCGCAAAAAAAGAGACCGATGGTATGAAATAACCATACCAAAGGTCTCGCTTATTGGTTGTCCAACGGTAGTGCCAGATACCAAGGTATCGGGTGTTGACACTAGCCTAGCAAGCTACTCCCCTTTAGAGTATTATAATGATTTAAGTGTATCAAGAAACAAAAATCATGTCAAGTAGAGTAGGGGTACAAACTGATAAGCCATTCCTGCAAAGTTGCAATAATAGCATCAGTTGTCAAACCCTTGATCAAACCACGCTTGCTGCTGCAAACAACAATATCGCCGTCTAGCATGACTGTAAAATCCCCAGATACACCGCAATAAAAATTAGGGATTCTGCTTACATCGGTGGCGGCGGCCCCAGCCTTTGGGTATTGGATGTAGTACTCTTTGCTTTTGCTGCAGGTACAATAATTTGATCGCCTTCATGAAGCCCGCTGACTATTTCGACCTTAGAATCGTCACTTAGACCAGATTGTACTGGAACCCTCCGTGCTTGACTATTTTCTACAACTTGAACAAATTTTTGCCCCTTTTCTTCTTTTATGGCCGCCAATGGTACCACCAATGCATTGCTGCTTTCGCCTACCTGAATGGTCACTCTGGCTGTCATTGTCGGATACAATAGCCCATCATCGGAATCAACGTCGACATATACGGGATAATAGATAACATTCGAAGAAGTAGTTGCACTTCGCGAAATGCTGGTTACCCGTCCGCTAAAATTCCTATCCGCATAAGAGTCAACAGTAAAGACAACCTTTTGGCCCACCTTGACTCTGCCCACATCTGTTTCATCAACTAAAACCTTGATCTGCATTTTTGACATATCGGCAATCGTCATGATAACCTGCGGACTGGAAATGCCCTGAGCTACCGTCTGTCCAGCCGGCGTGGGCTTGCCAATCACCAAACCGTCAATGGGTGCCTTAATCACATAATACTCTAACTGTGATGCATAATTGTCATATGTAGATTGTGCCACAAGATAGTTTGTCCGGTCAGAATCCAGTTGCTGAGCTGACTGACCGCCAACTTCCGCCAGCTTTTTACTGCGTTCATAAATGGCTCGATAATTTAAAAGCTGAGAATAGTATTGAGCGACTTGCGCCTTCAAGCTTGAATCATCCAAAACCAAAAGTGTTTGTCCTGCCTTTACAAAGTCGTTTTCCTGTACGTTCACCTGGGTAATTAACCCTGTCACCCTAGAGCTAATTTCAACTGAATTTAACGGTGAAATAGTTCCTGTAGCCGATATGACAGCCAGTATATCTTCACGCGCTACCTGAGTTACAGTATCCGCAACGGCGGGTTTGCTGCTTTTCTTATTGTAATATACTCCACCAATCGATGCTAAAATACAAAATAGCAAGAACAGCAGCCAAATTTTCTGTCGCTTCATTTTTTCAAAAAATAGCCTCATGACATTAGCCTCACTTTTCTGCTGAAAATTTGCTAATGTATGTAAAATACGCTAATTTTTACATACATTCAGCAACAACATTTATTGTAGACTATGTTTCTTGGAATTAATTTTGAATACAGTTGTTTCGCTCTTCTCTGTCTGGTAATAAATTCTTTGAAATATCAAATGAAATTCCAAGGAAAATCAGGTAAAATAATATAACATAATAATCCACGGATGGAAAATGCAAACAGGGCAGTTAGAATCAAGAGGTCATGAACCATGAAATTACTACTAGTGGAAGACGAACTAAAACTAACTGGAGCACTTTCACACATATTAAAGAAAAATGGCTATTCCGTAGATACAGCAATAGACGGAGAAACAGGTATTGAAATGGCATCTACCGGATTCTATGACATCATTATTTTAGATCGAATGCTGCCGCGCCGAAACGGCATCGCAATGCTGAAAGAATTACGCAGCCTTGGGTTTGATACTCCTGTTCTCATGCTAACGGCTAAGGATAGTCCTAAAGATCGAGTAGAAGGCTTGGATGCAGGTGCCGATGATTATGTAGTGAAGCCCTTTTCAACCGATGAACTGTTGGCCAGATTACGGGCGCTAACCCGCAGAAAAAGTAAGGATTTCATTGGTGACACGGTATCAATTGCTGGCCTGACACTGAATCCGCTGCGCGGTGAAGTCACAAAAGGAAATTCTGTTATTCATCTTTCAGTCAAAGAATCGCTACTATTAGATTTGTTAATGCGCAACTTTGGGCAGGTCATTACAAAGGAGCGCATCTTGGAAAAGGTTTGGGGTTACAACTCTGACACTGATATAGCCAGCGTTGATCTTTATATTCATTATTTACGCAAAAAACTCAATGTAAAAAACATTGTCACCGTACGAGGAGTGGGATATTTTCTCCAGGAGGCAGAAAATGTTCCTTAATCTTCGTCTTAAATTAACGTTAATCAATGCCAGTGTAATCTTTCTGCTATTTGTATTTCTTATTACTGGTACTTATTATTTTTCACATCTTCAAATGACCAAACGTTCCCAGGAGATTGCTCAAAGAATCATGGCTGGTATTCAGTCAGGCGAAATAAACGATTTACCTGTACGGTTATTTAAGGAATTAGAGACACCTGAGAAGCCGGAAAAACCAGAACTGCCAGGAACATTTAGACCACTGAGACCACTTAGAACGTCGTTAGAACCACCAGGAGAGCTAAGACCACCAGGGCCAAGATTTTTTTTCGTGAAGACATCGGAAAACGGAAAGATAACCTTCTTGTCTTCCGATCAGCCGCTTGCTATGGATAAACTTAAAGTATTAGTTGCAGCCACAACAGCCAAAAAAAATATGCAGGGATTTGTAACATTAGAAAATAACGATTATCCCTATCTGAAAGCTACTACAAGTGATTATGAAACCATCATTGTTTTTCAGGATTTCACCTCTGAAAACTACATGCTGCGCATTCAGGCAACAGCTTTTGTCCTTGCCGGACTGATTTGCATCTTATTATCCTTTTGTGGTAGTTTTTTTATGGCCAATCGGGCCATGGGACCAATAAAAAAAGCCTGGCAGCAGCAGCAGGATTTTTTGTCTGATGCATCGCACGAACTTCGTACACCACTCACTGTTATTCAAACTACACTGGACGTTGTGCTCGGAAATCAAACTGAAACGGTAGCAAGCCAAAATAAATGGCTTCAGAATATCCGGGAAGAATCGATCCAGATGGCGTCCCTAGTAGATTCACTGCTTTTTTTGGCACGCGCCGATTCGAACCAGCAGTTACTCGACAAGCAGCCTTTTTCACTTGATCATGCTCTTAGACAGGCTGTTGCTCCCTTTGAAGCACTTGCCGCCGTAAAAAATATCACACTAGAACTATTCATTAATAACGAAATCATTTTTCATGGTGATGAAGCACGCCTAAAGCAGGTCATTGGTATTTTACTAGACAATGCCATCCGGCATACACCTGAAAGCGGTCATATCTCTATCCAATTAATCCGTCCTGAAAATAAAACAACGCTGACCATTACCGATTCGGGTGAAGGCATAGAAACTGTCTATCTGACTAAAATATTTGATCGTTTTTATCAAGTTGACAAATCACGCTCTAAGGGAGGATCAGGCCTGGGATTGGCAATTGCCAAATGGATTGTCGAAAGCCATGATGGTACCATTAGCGTAATAAGCACTCCTGGGACGACAACGACGTTTACTGTACAGCTGCCTTAAAACAGCTAAATAATGTGTTCATCCTTATTTAAAAAGCTGCGCATCCACAATGTCTATGGTTGTTGGCTGCCCAGATACTTCAGCATACCATTTATTTAAGTCTGTATCATACCAAGCAGAGTGTTCCTCAATTAATTCTTGATACGAACTGGACAACGCTGCATCAACACGGCCGCCTGCCTCTTCCAATGGTTGAGAACTATAAACTAAAGCGGCAACAGGTGCAGCCATCAACATAAACGTCAACATTACATTGAATACTTTTGCTATGAAACGCTGCAGCATCATTTTCATATACCATTCCTCCTTTATCTTCTGTTAAGCCGAACTCTTCTTACATCTACATTATGTAAAATGTTTTTTAGTTTTTCTTTAGAATGATTGAGCTGAAAATCAGAGGCTGCTAAGCTTCTAGTTTTCAGCTCTTATCTTTATTCTCTATTTGTTGCAAATAATAAAGTATTCATCCCGATTTTTTTGGACATCCTTGGATTTATTGGGTGCGGCAGGCATTTAAAAATTTTCTGGCAATATTTCCATGAATAGGCTAAACACCGTGTGAATGCTGAATTTTCTATAGCTAGCATAATCTGACATCCCTTTATAAAAGGAATTTTGCTAAAAACCACGAATATACATAGCTGTTCCTAGTTAACATAAAATTTAAATGATTGGTAGGTGTCAACATGATCCACACATCCATTAAGAAAAAAGTGATTACTGGTATTCTCTCATTTTCGCTTTTGACTTCTTCATTTGGTGGCGCTTTTGCTACCGCAGTCTATGCGGCAACTCCGGAGGAAATTACCACAACAGAACAAGAGACATCTTCAGGCAAGGGCCTATTGGTGGGTCTTGCTGCCATAGGACTAATCTCTGCACTTTCAAACCATGGTAGCTCATCTGATAATAACTCGTCAGCAAGCAAAAGCACAACAGGTTCAACTACAACAGGCTCTCAAACCAGCACTAACGGGACAAGCAGTGAGAAGCAGCAAGCATTTGCCCTTTTAAATCAGGACCGGGCAGCAAATGGCTTACCTGCATTAACACTAAATTCTAAACTCACCAGCTTAGCGGACGCATACGCTGCTGATATGATTAAACGAGGCTATTTCTCACACTACAATCCTGAAGGACAATCACCTTTTGACCGTATGAATAAGGCTGGCATTAGTTATAGCACTGCAGGTGAGAACCTGGCAATAAACAACAGCGTAGCCGCAGCCGAAACTGCTTTTATGAAAAGCTCTGGGCATCGTGCCAATATTCTTAACTCCAGCTATACGGATGTTGGTATTGGCGTTGTTCATAGTTCAAATGGTTCTGTCTATGTTGTTCAAGAGTTTATCGGAAAATAAGCTGCAACCCCATACGTTTTATAGCTGTCATCCTCAGCAAGAAAAGGCTGCCTTTCGCATCGGCGATAAGGCAGCCTTTTCTTGTAAGCAATTGTTTAATTTTTTATTGACAATCTCTGATTTTTTTGACATGCATTTCTAGTTTTAGGGAAGAATAGTATTGAAAGGAGCTGTCTATGAAGAAAAAATCAGAACCCGAGCTGCGCTCATACACACTGCCCCAGGAAGAATTGGATAGTCTATTATTATCACGTTACGGCGACAAACTTGAACCAATTAATCAGGAAAAGCTTGCTCAAAAAAATTTCAAAATGCAAAAAGCCAGACAATTACGACAAAGGTTTGAAAAACAACCCGAACAAATAGAGACATCATGAAATAGCAAAACATGCCCTTAGTGGCATGTTTTGTTATTTAAAGAAATAGTTCCGTATATTTTAGACGTTTTCTGGGAAAATAAACTAAATTTTCAGGGGAGGTGAGACAATGGGTGATAAAAAGCCTGGGCGTGGTCCGAAAAAGAGCGCTAAAAGTAAAAAATCCGGATTAGAACTTGCTAAGGAAATAACTCCAAAAAACAAACTTTCTGAAACTTAGATTTCAGACAAGCATGCTAAAACTTACTGGTTTTAGCATGTTTTGCGTCCTTAAGTATTAGTTATCCAGAGGTTTTACAATGGATGTAAAAATGTTTACCAAATGAGGATCGAACTGAGATCCTGCACACCGCTGCAATTCTAGAATGGCTGCTTCGTGGCTGATAGCACTGCGGTAAGGCCGGTCATTGGTCATGGCATCATACGCATCGGCGATAGCCACAATGCGGCATTCAAGCGGAATGCGCTGTCCAGTGAGGCCTAATGGATATCCTTCACCATTCCACCACTCATGATGCTTTAGTATCCAATCTGCAATAGGTAAGAGATCTGTTGAAGATTGGGCAATTCGATAACCAATTTCACAATGACGCTGAATTTCTTTTCGTTCATCCTCAGTTAAAATTCCCTTTTTAGTAATAATAGCATCCGAAATTCCAATCTTACCAACATCATGAAATTCCGCAAATAATTGAATATCAGTAATTGCTGATGCCGGTATTCCTGCAGCAATCGAAAAACTGGCAATTAAATTCTGCAATTTATCACTGTGAGTACCGCGCTGGTAGTCACGAGCCGCTAATAATTGTTTAAGAGTTTGAATGATCGACCCTTTGGTGCCAGCTTTACGATACAACTTCTCCCGGTACATTTTATTGTCGGCCTCTCGGATCAACTCGCTTATTGTCCGATCTTTTTTTCCTAGATAAGCATACCCTACCGACATTTCCAATGGTATTGGCGCCGCAAAATTCTCCTGATTGGCCTGCTTGATATTAGCGCGAAAACTTTTGTAAAGCGCCTCCATATCCTCACTGCAGCAATCACCGATTAAAACAACAAATTCGTCTCCGCCGATTCTTGCGATAAGATCACTTTCCCGAAAAGTAGATCGAAAAACCGTGGCTGCCCACGTAAGCATGTTGTCGCCCTGATTATGCCCGAAAGTATCGTTTATGAACTTTAATCCATCAATATCAATCGCAAAAACGCCAACATTGATTGCGCTTTTTTGTTCAAGAACATTCATCTCTCTTTCAAAGTAAGTCCGGTTATACAAGCCAGTTAACGCATCATGATAGCTTAAATACTGTAAATGTTCTTGAACTTGGCGACTTTGCGCCAGATACATTTTTGCCTTGTCATGTTCTTTGTTATAATGCTTTAAAATAACCATAAAAACCACTGCATTGATGATAACAGTCGTTGTTAGTCCAATGGAAATATCAACATATCGATCCCAAGTACTTTGATAACCAATAATCATGGAAGGGTTCTTATATTCAAGGTACATAAGCACATTAGCAATAATCAGCATATAACTGATAACAACAAATTTTTGAAATCCAAAAAAAACGGCCGAACCCATTGCTGCGAAAAGAATCACATAAAATGGAATGCTGCCTGAAATTCCCCCATTCGTGATCCAGGCAGTCGGAACGATCACAAGAACCGCCAAAACCAACATTGTAATCGTAAAAGTATAGAGGTGCTTAACTATTGATAAATAATAAAGTATTGACAATAGTACTGCACTTAAAATGCATGTCCATACTAATAGATCATCTAAATTAAGCCAATAATTTGTAAAAGCACTCCAAATGGAAAGGATTAGTCCAAAAACTAATACAATATTAAGTAACCGATGCTCTATTGAAAACGCTTGCTCATCGCCAATTAATTTATGGAACTTAGAATCCATGCTTTGCGGCACCTACCTGGTCAGATATTAGCGGTCATTAGAAATGAATAAAGGATTTTCCTGTTATCGCATTCTACCAATATTTTCTTTATTCGACATCATACAATTTTTCCCTGTATTTGCATGGAAAGTACATTGGCAAAAGAAGATTTTACAGAATAAAGAGCAAGCAATCCAAATATTTTTGCATTGCTTGCTCTTTATTCTGCATAAGGAAGATGAATCATCTACCAGGATCAATCAGATCGTCTCTGACGAAATTCCGGTCTGAAACTTTTTTTGCTATTGTTGCGGTTTTCATAAAGATCTATTTCAAGAAAAAATCGCTCAACGATAATTTTATTCATCATCATTTGAACCTGACTGGCGGTATGATCCATCCCTTTTTCGATAGCTGCCAATATAGCCTCGGCTTCATTTTGAGAAAAATTAGTTGGAACTGGCAAATCAAAAATCGGCTCGAACCAGCTATTTGCATAAGTATCAATAAATCTTACCATCCGAGTGGTGACAGTTTCAATTAAATCTTCATTTGCCGATAACTCAGCCAGCCATTTACGGATAAGGCCTTCTACCTCAGTTACGTTATAACCATTTTTCTGGGGAAATAGAACAACTTTTGCTGCCAATAGTTTTCCCTCCTATTTATACTCCAAAGAGCCTTGCAAGACTGTTAACGCAGAAATAGCTGTCAGCCGTTACCAGCTCGTTTTTTTAAAATCAATCATCCTTTTGCATTAATTCGACTTCCAAAGGGTGGCATCCAAACATTTACATAGCGATTCTGTACATTTCGCATAACTCGAAATCGCTGCAGCTTTGCTTTGAGTTTGTTCCGTTCTGTCATAGCAGCCTCAAGCCCATCTCTACTGAGGTTCAGAATCTGTTTCTGCTTGTCTCTAATCGTTTGCAGTAATGGCTGAAACTGCGCCTTATTTTCCCACTCAGTCTGATTGCTTAGTAGTTCTGCGACAATTGTCAGTTCGCCAATTAGACATTCCCGCTCTTGAATAATGCGGCGTAGTCCTCTCATTTCCTGACGGTAGATAAACCGCAATTGAGTGTTGGTGTTGACAGCAATTTTTTCAAGAATTTCTATGTTTTTAACAAGATATTTACTAATTTCTTCGTCAGTCATAACAGCACCGTTCCTTTATGAAGATGAGGATGACGTGAACGAAGACAAGGCTGAGAACTGAGCGCTTAATTGATTTAAATACGTCTCCATTGCAGTATATTTCGTGTACAGCCTGTCTTCTTCATCATCCAGGCGATCTTGCTCCGCATCTATCTTTTCACTATATTCGTCAAGCGCTTTACTATAGCTGTTTGCAGTATCTGAGGTATCATTCTCTGTACCTGCTTTCAGCAGCATCAAACCTTTATTCCCACCGCTATCCCGGATGGCTGAAATATTGTCCTGCAAGATATCATAGATGCGGTATGAGAGGCCTTCTTCTTTATATCGAGTCTGTCGTTGAGCGGACGTCAATGTACGAACCGTTGTTGTACCAGAATAAGAGGTCGATTGCTGTGTAAACAGATTGGTTACGCCTTCCGGATTATCGGCAATGGCTGCTCTCAGCGTAGTTTCATCAATATGCAGTTTGCCTTTCTCGGAGTAAGTAGAAGTCGTAATGCCAATAGCCGATAAACTTGTTGAAACACCGGAGACTGACTCCATCAAGGCAGTTCTCATATTGGTAACAAAATTTTGCATAAGCGAGTCATTCCTGAGAATTCCGACTTTGGCCTTGGCTTCCCAATTCTCAATCTCATCATCCGTCATTTCTTCCTTTTGGTCATCCGTGAGCGGTGGATAGTCCGAATCATACTCCTCCGAAATAGTACTGTTAATGGTATCAATCAGGGTATTGTAGTCAGTCACAAAATTAGAGATAGTATCATAAATCCCGTCAATATCTTGTTCAACCCCAATAGTGACAGCTTCGCTAGTTGTATCTTTCAGGGAATAGGTAATTCCATCAACAGTCACCGAGTTGCCACTGCGGGTTAACGCTTGACCATCCAAAGTCAGCTTGGCGTCCTGACCAGTTGTACTTTCATTGAGAAAAACGGTCAAAAAATTGCTGTCAGACTCGCTCACTGCCAGTGTATTACCAGCACCAGTTGAATCCGCAGTCAATACTAACTTACCGGAAAGTTCATCATAAGCAAGCTTTGCTCCGGCACTGCCCTGGTTAACCTCAGTAATGACTTCCTTAAGGGTTGAAGATTTATCAAAAGTAAAATTTACACCATTTATTGTGATATCGACTTGTCCATCTGAGTTAAAAGTTAACTCGGTACTTAGCTGGCCGGCTATGCTCTCCAAAGTACTTGAAGTACTGAGCCTATTGGATAAAACAGCATCACTGCCAAAGCCAAGCGCACTAAGAGCACTGCTGGAACTGGTCGATGGAGCACTGATCGTAATCGCTTGAACACCGCTGTCACTTGCAGCATCGATCACTAAAGCCCCGGTTGAGCTATCTGTACTGACAGTCACCTTTCCCGCTCCGACTGCTTCATCCATTAAATTCTGAAAGGAATTCACATCAGTCACCGACGAATTTAAGGTAACAGTCTTCGCAGTCCCGTCTAAACTGATCACAAAGCTGCTCCCGGAAGCTGCAGTAAAGTCAGCGGCTTCTGTTCCCTGAACACTTTTACTAACCTGGCTGCTGCTAGTGAGGGATGCGGCGGTGGCTAATTGACTAACAGTAAGCTTATGCGACCCAGGCGATGCCGTAGTTCCGGCTGTTGCCGTAACAGTACTGCTATTTGTACTGCTTGTCGTAAACTTTTGTAAGTTTTTTGTGCTGAGAATACTGGTAGAGGATGTTAAGTCAAAATATTTTGAAGTAAACGCTTGGATCGAGCTGATGATGGATCGGTATGCGGTTTGCCGCCATTCAGTCAGCTGTTCTTGCTGCTGCAATTTATTTAATTTCCACTTCTCGGCACTTAGCGTTGTCTGCACCATGGAATCAACATCGATTCCAGAAGACAGACCACTGATGACTTGCCTGCCATTCACGGTAGTGCTGGTTAGGGTACTACTACTGGACATTCATACCACTCCTCTTGGTTGGAATCCGGTTAGCGCAGATAATCCACCAGACTGTTACTAATGACTTTAGCGCCTACCGACAAAGAAGCTTCATAAACATATTCGGCTGTCGATACAGCCATAGATACTTCCGCTGTATCAATATCTTCATTATTGCTCATTAGCTTTGTATAGGTGTTATAGTCAGTACTAAGACGGTCTTTGGTCATATTAACATAATTCATCCGCGCCCCTAAATCGGAACGCGCCGTTAGTAACCGGTCAAGGTCATGATCCAAATCAGTTAACACTGAGTCAAGGTCCAGCGTACTGGTCGATATTGACACTGTTGTGGTTGGATCAGTCGTAACTTCAACAGTTTTGTAGCTGCTTTCCCCATTCAACCCCAATAGTAATTTGTCAATGGTATCAAACAGATTATTTGCACTGCTTTCCCCAATGGCATCCTGCCCTTCCACATTAATCGTAATGCTGTTGCTATACCCAAGATTATATTGAATACTCTGGGCTCCATCTGTAGTATAAACAGCGTTATCGGTATAGAAGTCGGTAATAGCCGTATCATCCAGGGAAGCTGAAACCAGTCCGCCAAGATAACTGCCTTTAAAGGTCACCTTATCTCCCATATCGGTAGCTTCAATCTGATAGGGTTCCTGATCTGTTACATAGCCGCCAAATACATACCGTCCGCCATAAGACGTGTTCATAATCTGAACAGCTTGCTTCTTTAATTCTTCTACATTGGTCTTAATCTTGGCCTTATCCTCATCAGTGAGGGTATCACTGGAGGCCTGAACGGTATAATCACGAATTTGCTGGACAACATCACCGAGATCGCTTAAAGCATTGTCAGTCACTTCCTGCCAGGATACAGCATTATCAGTATTTTTTTGATACTGCTCAATTTTAGCCACATAACTACGGTATTTGATTGCCCGGGATGCTACCACAGGATCATCAGACGGCAGCTGGATTTTGGATTGACTGGACATCTGATCCTGAGCTTTACTTAGCCGGCTGGCATTGCTGTTAATATTACGGACAGTATTGGCAACCATCATATTATTGGTTATTCGCACATTCATTCACCCCAATTTAATCAGAAACGAGATTAATGGTTTCCTTGTAAATCTCGTCCCATACATTAACCATTGCGGCCGAAGCCTCATAAGCTTGTTGATATTTAGTCAGGTTGGCGGTTTCTTCGTTGGTTGAAACGCCAGAAACCGAACTGCGGCGATTGGTAATACTGTTTAAAATGGAAGTGTGGCTGTCGGATTGCCGCTGGGCATAAGAACTATCGCTAGCCAGCGTAGAAATCACCGAGTTGATAAAGTCTTCCGGCGTACCTGTATGAAACATACTCGAATCCTCACACAAACTGATCAGATCCTGGATATTTTCATTATTGCCAGACTCACCTGTCGACGATGCAGCTGCAATTTTATTTACATCAGCCTGAACATCTTTTGTCAGTGATATATTTCCTGCTGTAATATTGGCATAGATCGATGCGGTATCAGTACCGCTGTCCATAAATTCTTCGGAAGACAGATCATTATAGGAAAAGAAACGAATCTCTGTTGACCCATCTGCCCCAACACCATCGGCATGTCCGGAGTAGCCGGCCTCATCCATCCCTTCATTAAAGGCCATCGCAAACGTCCGGGCATACTCATCCAACTGACTCATATAATAGGGAATTCCCTTATACTCTGAACCGACGCCAGTCCCATCCCGCAAGTCAAGTGACGCTTGGATTGAACCCCCGCCTGAGCTAAACTCAGTCTGGGTATCTTGCCACCGAATGCCATATAACCCATCTTGGCTGCTTCCGTCACTAATTTCATAGACTTCCAATTGCCTGGCTTTTGAACCAGTGACTAAGGAAGCCCCATTCACGGTGATAGAAATAAGCGTATTATTCGTTCCATCAGCCTGCTTACCAACAATCACTTCACTGACTTCGATGGATGTCAAATTGGATAACTTATCAATAAGCAGATTTCGTTGATCCATGAGGTCATTCACCGATGCTCCTGTTGCCGATGCCGTCTGAATTTGTTTATTTAGATCGGCAATTTGCTCAGCATAAGCGTTCAAACTACTCACATCGGTCTTAATATCACTATTCACATCAGCCCTTAAATCAATTAACTGCTGTGCCGTACTATTTAAATACTCGCAAACTGAATTTCCCGCTTGCTTCACCACAGTTCGGGCTGAATTGCTGCTAGGATCGGAGGATAAATCCTCTAATGCCGAATAAAATTCGTCCATGACCGAACTTAATCCGTTCTCACTTGTATCACCCAGAATAGCTTCCAATTGAGTTAATCCATCCGCCTTGGTTTCCCATTCGCCTACGGTGGCATTCTCGCGCCAGTACTTTTTATCAAGCTGAGCGTCACGAATCTGATCCACAGAATTGACTTGCGATCCAGATCCAATGATCGCACTGCTATTATATACAGCAGCTGGAGTGGCAGCGCTTTGATTGACTGTCTGCCGGGTATAGCCTTCGGTATTGACATTACTAATATTATTGGTTGTAACCGATAAAGCAGCCTGGCTGGAATATAAACCGCGAACGGCAATACTCAACCCCGTAAAAGTTGAATTCATCGCTGCACCCCTCTCATAAAGTTTCCGTCAGCCCAATTCCTCAATCATATCTGCCACCAAACCATCGATGACACCTAACACCCGGGCACTGGCACTATAAGAGTTTTGATACATAATCATATTAGACATTTCTTCATCCAGTGATACTGAGGAAATTGATAGCCGCTGATTATTGATTTGAGCAACAAGAGCACTCTGATTGGTATAAGAACTGTTCGCATTATCGCCCACTGTTCCCAGCCAGGAAATGATTGACTGATAAAAACTATTACTGTCCATCGTCAGTCCATCATAAAGAAAAATATCCCCATTAGCCACCTCTGCAATTTTTGACGCTACAGTATTATCGCCCGCAGCACCATCGGCCGACGCAGCAATTTTGTTGGTGTCAGCTTCAAGCTCAGGATTGACCTGCATATTACTAATACTAAGCGGCTGGCTTTCATCAATGGGTGTAAAAAAGGCAAGTCCGCTTGTAGTACCATCAAGCCCTGTTCCCGCACTATGAATCGAGTTAATCTCTACGGCAATAGTCGTCATTAATACATTGAGACTTTGCCGCAGATTAGCAATTGAACTAGTCGATTCCGCACTATAGTCATAAGGAAGACTGTCCGAATCAACAGCCGTTACACTGCTTTGGTCAGCATCCTCCAGATAAGCCTGGATACTCCCTCCATCCAGGTGAGCTTTCTGTTCTAAGTTCGACCACTCCACGGTAAGCGGCTGATCAGCGGAGCCATTACCGGTAACTGCCAGTGTATTTGTCTTATTTCCCTGCACCAAATAAACGCCGCCAATTGTTACAGCCACTGTTCCATCCTGCTGCTCGCGGACAGTAATATTAGTTAAAGCCGACATACTGTCAAGCAGTGCATCCCGCTCATCCCGAAGATCGCTGGCTTCGGCCCCTGAAATTTCCTGCTGCTTGATTTGCTGATTAAGATCAGCAACCTGTGCAGCCAAATCATTTAGCTCAGTGACACTATCCTTAACTTTAGCCGCCGCATCCCATTGCAAGGCCTGCAATTGCTCGTCAACGCTGCTTAAGGTATCCACCAAGGATTTTGCATACTCAATAACAGATTGTCGGCTGCTCAAACTGCTGGGATCTTTCGCTAATTCTTCCCAGCTGTTGAAGAATTCCTGAATGGTTTGCTGCAATCCATTATCCGAAGACCCATCATTAGCTGAAAACTCACTCAAAGTTGTAGCTGCATCTTCGAGATTGACACTTTTTGCCTGCCAATACCCAGCTTGAGCATTTTGCTGGCGATAAGTCTGATCAAGCATCTGATTGCGAGCCCGGTTAATGGCTGCAACACTGGTTCCGGTTCCCACACTGCTGGTATTTTGTTGAACAACAGTTTCCGAACTGCTTATTTGTTTACGCGAATAGCCGGTTGTATTAATATTGGATAAGTTATTGCTTGTTACCGACAAAGCTGCTTGATTCACATACATGCCGGAAACAGCAATACTATAACCACTAAAGGTAGAACTCACCGCTCATACCTCCTTATACTTAGTTCAACCATTATTTCACCATATTGATGAGTGTTTGCAGCATTTCATCACTGGTCGAAATGATTTTACTATTGGCTTGATAAGCCCGTTGCGTAATCATCATTTCACTAAATTGCTCCGCCAAATCAACATTGGACATTTCCAACGTACCCGAGCTTAAAGAGCCTGTCCCCTTGCTGCCAGCTGGAACACCGCCGGTAAAAGCACCTGAATTAGCGGTGGTGACATATAGATTATTGCCGATTTTCTCTAAGCCAGCGGCATTGGCAAATGTAGCCAAGGCAATCATACCTAACGGCTGAGTTTGACCATTGCTATATACGCCGGTAATTACTCCATCAGAACCAATGGTGAAGTCCTGTAATTCTCCAGACTCGTAGCCATCGATCTGTGAAACAGAGACGCCATTGCTGCTGCTGCTGGTATAGGTAGAAATTCCAGTCAAATCTAAAGAGATCTCAAATGGGGTTACCGAATCACTGCCGGCAATGGTAATCTTCGGCGAGGTAGTATAGTCAGCCGTTGAGTCAGTAACAGGAATAATCTTGCCGGTAGAGTCAAAAGTGATATACCCGCTGGCATTGCTCAGTGTGGTATCACTCGAATCAGCCTCCCAGTACCATGAGGTTACCGGGTTGTCAGCATCGGTTGTATCTACATAGCATTTTTTAAAGTTTACCTGTACATCATAACTATTGCCTTGAGCATCATAGACCGTCATCGTTGTTATGGCATCAGCATCGGTTGTATCAAAACTAAACCCAGTCCCAATATCATTTAAGGCAGTCCCAGAAGCCGTAGCCGAAGAGGTTAGATTGCCTGTCAAAGTGGCTGCAGTAGTGGCTTCCGGAGCAATAATCTGTTTGTTGCCGTTATAGCTGTCAGAAAACAAATTAATAGGTTCCACTGTTTTCTGAGTATCGTAGGTATAAGTACCATCCGCTTGCGCTGCACCGCCATAATCCTGCCAACCGCAAACCGTTAATCCTCCGACTGTTAGGTTTCCATTCGCATCGACACCAAAATTACCGGCCCTGGTAAACTGATATTCACCGCTGGAGCCACCTTTTACGATAAAGAACCCATCACCGCTTATGGACACATCGCTGCTATTGCCGGTAGATTGAGTGCTCCCTGTAGTCATAACGGTAGTGGTAGCCGAAACGCCAACTCCCAGACCAATCTGTTTGGCATTGGTCCCCCCCTGATTAGTAGCGGTATTAGCCGCCGTAGCACCGCTAAGTGTCTGACTTAATAAATCACTGAAACTGACAGTTTGATATTTATAGCCTGTCGTACTGACATTGGCAATATTATTACCGATTACGTTCAATTTGGTCTGCTGGGCTTTCAGCCCCGACACCCCTGAATACATAGACATCATCATAATTTTTCCTCCTAGCATGACTATTTCTTAGTCAACAAGAAATAGCGACAGCCTCCCCATAGGGGTCCAGCCGTTTACTGTTTGATGGATTTATGCACTGGTAGCGGCACCGCTTACCTGCGTGACTGCTGAAAATGCTACTTGTGTTCCATCAATTGTGACATAGACTTTATTGTTTCTCGTTGTTACCGATTCAACAGTGCCTGTTCCAGTGACTGTATTGCCGGAAGTATCAGTAATTTGATAGGTAGCTGTTTTGCCAATTGTATTATAGGCGGTATTCGCATCGGTGCTGACTGTCATGGTCTGCATTTGCTGCAACACACTCATTTGCGCCATCTGAGCGACGTATTCAGTGTTGCTGACCGGATCAGTAGGATCCTGATATTGCAATTCGGTAGCTAGTATTTGAAGAAATGCATCGAAATCAATTTCAGTATTGCTTGTTGTACTGCTGGAAGTATCGGTTGAAATGGTTGTCGGCGTTTTCCACCAAGTTGTGCTGGTAACTGTACTCACCTATGATCCTCTCCTCATGTTTCATTATTTTGTTTTTGGTTTGAACTGCTAAAAAGCAGAGCCTCCAAGAACGGCTCCGCTTTTTAGCAGCGTAACCAGCCGCATAGGACATTATCGCAATTAGCCGCGAACTTCCTATGCCGCATTATTTAGTAAAGAACTATTGTAATAATTTGAGAACGCCTTGCGGCTGTTGGTTAGCCTGAGCCAGCATAGCTTGAGCAGCTTGTTGAAGAATGCTGGTCTTCTGGTAATTCATCATTTCTTTGGCCATATCAACATCGCGAATCCGTGATTCAGCCGAAGTCAAGTTTTCGCTGGATGTGCCCAGATTATTAATGGTATGCTCTAAGCGGTTTTGAGCAGCACCAAGTTTAGAACGCTCACTGGAGACCTGCGCAATAGCTTTGTCAATACTTGTAATGGCAGTCTCTGCACCAGTTTGTGTCGTTACATCAATCCCATCAACCCCAAGACTGGTTGTATCCATATCACTGATTGCGATATTCATAGTTTGGTTCTCATTAGCACCAATGTGCATGGTTAGAGCATTATTGACGGTTTTGATAGTCGAAGAGCCAGCAGCAGCCAATACTGAATCCACTGACAGGTCGAATTTTAAGCCGCCCGCTTCAAAGCTGTTATCGGTAACTTCAAGACCAGCCTCACTGCTATATACAGTACCACCGGCACTATTGGTAATTTTGAAGTCCGCTGCTGTCGTATAGGTTGCATTGAGATTAAATGACATTTCACCAGCACTCACACCAGTAGTTCCTGGGTCAGTCAAAGTAAGCTTGGTCGCAGTACCATCAGGCAGAGTACCGGCAATTGTGGCATCACCACCGCCAGCTGTCCAGTTGTTCAGCTTGCCGACTTCAACACCGTCACTGTTTTTCAAGCTAATATCATAGGTATTAGCAGTGCCGGTCGATGTAAAGGAAAGTGTATAGTCGCCTAATTTTAGGCCGTCAATGTTGGCATCGGTATTAAGATCAAAATCGCTGGCATCCAGTCCAGTGGTGTTAGTGCCAATTTCCATATCGACAGTCGCTGCAGCCGTTGTTGTCAGGGTATAGGTATCAGCCTTCAAGTCTGAATTGGTGACTTGAACACTTCCTAATGCATGAGCATCGGTTGTCACATTAGCGTTATTGCCAATAGAGCCATTCAATAGTTTTTTTGTATTGAATTCTGTATCATTAGAAATACGGTCAATTTCATCTTTTAATTGAGCAATTTCTTTTTGCATTTCGGTACGGTCTGAGTCGGTCGCCGTATCATTGGATGATTGCACCGATAATTCACGCATCCGTTGAAGAATACTTTCAGTTTCGCTTAACGCACCTTCTGCAGTCTGTACCAGTGAAATGGCGTCTTGCGCATTGCTGGATGCTTGATCCAGTCCGCGAATTTGCGAGCGCATTTTTTCTGAGATGGCCAGACCTGCCGCATCATCGGCGGCACTGTTAATCCGCAGACCGGAAGAAAGTTTCTCTAAAGACTTACTAGCCGCATTATTGTTGGTGCTGTACTGACGATAAGTGTTCATCGCCGCAAGATTGTGATTAATAATCATAGTTTAAAACCTCCGTGTTTTTATTTAGCGAACTTCCATTTTCGCTTTTATTTATAACAAGCCTCATGGCCACTCGGCTTATTACCAAAATTGAATTCCCTTGTCGGGAAACAAAATAGACGATTACACTTGTTGAACTATGCCGGTGTCCTACCGGGCTTCAACAAATGTAATCGTCCCTGAATCATCCTATTCATCTCTCATAACCCTGCTTCCACTGAATGTGGGATATATTTAAGCTTGTCTTCATAAATTTCACCGCGGATAATATTGATATCGCGGGGGGCATTGATGGCTAGTCGCAGGTCGCCGTCATCACTTTTAACGACTTTGACCATAATATCCTTGCCAATCATGACATACTCGCCCGGTTTTCTCCCCAGAACTAACATAATATCCTTCCTCCTTGTACAAACAAAAAAGGACGATTCGAAAGTTCCAAACTTCCCCTACGTCCTGTAGGGCTAAGTTTGGCACATCGAATCGTCCTTGTTATGTATGAAATTCTGAAAGTATAAAATAACGAGTCGTCCCTGCTCGCATCTCATTGATATACTAGACAAGCAGTATTGCTACTCTTATTTTATATATCGGCATATGTTGTAAAACACTTAAGTATTTTTAATAAAATTATTTTTAATAATTTTTAGTATTGCTCGTAAGCCTGAATGGCCTGACTCAACCGCTGCTTTGAAAGTACAGTAATGGCTTGACTGCTCTCTGAGCTAGTGCTATCCGACTTAGCCTGCATCGCACCTTCCGGCGGTGGAGGCGGCGGCATCATCCCTTGATTCATTTGACCGCTAAAGAAGGATGCTGCAGATTCACTGTCCAGGGTATTCGTTGTTTGATCTGTTGTAGATTCTTCTAACTGCTTTTGCAGCTGAGCTAACAATTCATCACTCATACTGCTTGCAGAACTTGCAGTGCTTGTAGAACTGCTGCTTTGCGTACCATAGGTATAGGGCCAATAGGTTGTTGCTGATGTAACATTCATGCTTTACCCTCCTTAGGCTTCTAAATCGATACTCGGACGAACAAGCTGCTTGACTGCAGCCTGCTTACTTGCTGAACTACCGCTCGCTTGCTGCGTACTGCTATTTGCTGCAGCTTCGTTCTTTTTTTGTTCAAGTTGCTGTATTTGCGTTTCAATGGTTTGAATTTGAGCCTGCAGCAATTGCACTTTTTTTTCTTTATCTTCTGATTTGGTCTGCTTGTCCTGATTGACTTGATTAATTTCATCCTGCAATTGCTGCTTTTGTTTTTCCAAGGCTTTAATCTGGCTTTGTGTACTTTGGCTGCTGCTTTGCGTACTCGTGGTTGATTGACCAACTGACGTTACATTCATACCAGTACAACTCCTTTCAGTATGACTTTTTTCCGCAACCAAAATGATAGATTGCAGACAAGTATCATACCTCATTATAAACCACATTTCTTGGGATTTACTTTGAAAAAGCTCGAATTCAGTCGAATTTTACTGTAAACTCACAATGACCTGTCCGTTAAGGCAGAGCACTTGTTTTTCATAGATTTCGCCACGTACAATCAACACATTTCTTGGTGCATGAATGGCAAGCCTTAAGTCACCGTCATTGCTTTTAACGACCTTGACCATGATATCTTGTCCAATCATGACATACTCACCAGGTTTTCTACCTAACACCAACATGATCTTATCCTCCTTGAACAAACAAAAAAGGATAATTCAAATAAACTCTAAATGCCTTGCGTCCTGCAGGCAAAGTTTAGAATTTCGAATCATCCTTGTAATTCATTCTGTTTTTTACTTTTACTGAATCCGTTTAAACTAAAATTATTGCTGCTAAATTTGATAGAATTGCTCCCAGACTCAAGACTGAGTTTGCGTGCAATTGTTTAAGGAGTTTATTAAGCCAGATATTAAACCATCCTGTTCCCAAATCAGTACTGAGCAAATCAGTGATACTGTCGAATTAGTTAATAAGCCGCTTCACTACCGTTAGGTTATCCCTCGCCGTTGGCGTCCAGAATAAACCTATCAATTATCAGGTCATCACTCGTTTTGTGTAACATTTAATCTCAAAAATAGAAAAGCCATTCAGATTTCGACATGATGTTTATTCCGTAGCCATAGATCCCCTCCACCTTACATTTATTTTAAAACTCTTAGCTAGATTTTCGCATAGTTTCATTGGAATTTTCTTTGAAAATAGCCACAACATCATTTTAATTTTCCCAGTTCAAATGAAATAGGCCGCTTAGCCTTCTCACACTATTTATGAAAAGTTAAGCGGCTTACTGTGCTGATTATCCGTCTATTTCATTTCGCTGATAATTGGCAATTAAACGAAATGGTTCTTGTAAGTTCCAATAGATTTGTTCATAAATGGTATAGAGTTGTTTATATTTTTCAAAGTTAACCTGGTTAGGAGTAAAAACTTTTTTGATGCCCACCATATCAGCCGTAATATCAATACTTGGCAGCAGCCCGACCGTATAAAAACCTAAGATGGCTGCTCCAAAGGCTGCTCCCTCTTCCACATTAGGCAATGATATTTCACGCCCAAGCACATCAGACAAAATTTGCAGCCACACCTCAGAGCGCGTGAAACTGCCACTTACCCGGATTTCCTGAGCAGTCCCCGTAATCTCTTCCAGAGAAATCAGCACACTTTTCATCCGATAACAGATTCCTTCTAAAACAGCCCGAATGATATGCCGCTTATCATGATTGAGAGTCAAGCCAAATAATATCCCGCGAGCATCGGCATTCCAGTAAGGCGCCCGCTCACCAGTAAAAAATGGTAATAAAATGAGTCCATTTGCACCAGCTGGTACCTTTTGGGCATAAGTTGCCAACAAACTATAAGAATCCAAGCCAAGCTTCTCTGATACCCGTTGCTCGGTTTCAGCAAACTTATCCCGTACCCACCGGAAAGATACGCCACCATTGTTAATGGCCCCGCCTAGCATCCAGCGACCTTCTGCCAGATTATAGCACCAGGTTCTGCCCTTTTCATCTGTTTTAGGCTGGTCTGCTGCCATCCTGATGGCGCCACTGGTACCAATGGTAATATTAATTTGCCCAGCTTTTACCGCCCCGACACCAACATTGGCCAGCATCCCATCACCTGCGCCAATAATAACTGGCAAGTCGGCCGACAAACCTAGCCTTACTGCTATTTTTTCTTGCAGCGGATATTGAGTTGTCGTTGCGACCACTTTGGGCATAGTTTGCTGACTAATGCCTAACAGCGCTAAAACTTCTAAATCCCATTCCAATGTCTGCAAGTTATAGCAGCCGCTGCCACTAGCAACTGACCGGTCAACAACCCGCTCTCCGGTCAAACGATGAAAAGCATAGTCTTTGATTGAGCAAAACCAGCTTGTTTTTGAAAATATCGCAGGCTGCTGATTCTTCAGCCAATAAATTTTAAGGAGGGGATACATGGGATGCGTCGGACAGCCGGTGCGGCGATACAAAGCCTGTGTATCTATTTTCCCCTTTACATCCTCAAGGTAAATTTGCCCGCGCGTATCTGCCCAGGTCATTACGCGGCTCAATGGCCGTCCATCATCACCGACTGCTAGAAAGCTGTGTAAAGCCGAACTTAACGCTAATCCCTTAACTTGAATGGCTTCATGCTGCAGCAATTGAACAGTTCGGCTAACAACGGCTTCCATGGCCATCATAATGGTATCAGCATCTTGTTCGGCAACCCCTGACTGGTCAGTAAATAGAGGATACTCTTCTGTAGCGATTGCTGCAGTACTGCCATCCAGGCGGTAAGCCACCGAACGAATCCCTGTTGTTCCAATGTCGACACCAATCATAATTGGTTGATTCATATTAAACCACCCTTATCACTAAATTCAGGGCTGACTATGGTCACATTAATCATTTAATTGTACTCAAGATATATTTCTGCAGCACATGCTCGACCCCAAAATCATTATTAGATTTTGTGATATATGAAGCCATCTGCTTGATTTCCGGACAGGCATTGCCCATTGCAATACCATAACCAGCGGCTTTAAGCATCCCGATATCATTACCTTCATTGCCGATTGCCATAACCTGAGCCATTGGAATGCCAAGCTCGGCACAGACTCGTGCGACTGCTTGACCCTTATGAACGGAGCAATCAACAAATTCTAATCCAGAATCGGTATCGCTGGATATAGAAAAATAAGTCAGCCAGGGCTGTATAAGCTTGCGAACATGATGGATCCTCTCAGGCTGATCAAAAACAGCAATTCGAATTGGACTTTCAGTCAGTGTCGTCAATTGATTACGCCCCAAGGCATGATATTCCACTCCGAATTGCTGAGAATACTTAATCGTTTCACGGGTTGCTTCCTGTACATATAGAACATCATCACAATACACTTTAATGTAGTAATCATAATCTTCCAGTACTTTGATAACTGCCAAACTGGCACCAAGGTTAAGTGTTTGCCGTAAGCGAATATTAGTTCCGGTATAGTCAGCAATATAAGCACCGCCGTGAGTAATCAGCGGTAAGGAAATGCCTAATTGTCTGGCATAAGGCGTAACCGAGCAAAATGGCCGTGAGGATGCCAGTGTCACATAAATCCCTTTGGCTTGAATTTCTTTGATTACCGCAATAGTACTTAGGGGGATGGTCCTATCATCATCCAATAATGTTCCATCCAGATCAATGGCAATGAGCCGAATATCATTAGAGATGATTATCAGCCTCCTTCCAGAGTACGTTATAACCCGTCTTCTCTAATTAGCAAACCAAGCTGATACTGCTTTGTTTTGGATCACTTGCTGTAATTCGTTTAACAATAAATACGGAGTCATTCGAAACGTATCGTTGGTAGCTCCTGCCAAATGAGGTGTCAAAGTTACATTATCCAATGCAAACAGCGGGTGGTTTTCCGGAATAGGCTCAGACCAAAAAACATCAAGAGCCGCGCCGCCAATCTGGTTTGTTTGCAGGGCTTCCACAAGAGCAGCCTCATCAATCAAACCAGCCCGAGCTGTATTAATTAAATAAGCTGTTGGCTTCATCCAGGAAAATGCTGCTTTTCCTATTAAGCCAGCCGTATCAGCACTAAGCCGTGCATGAATACTGATAAAATCTGACTGACGGCATAACTCTTCCAAGCCAACTTGTTCCACACCAAATTCTTTGAGGACAGCAGGATCGACATAAGGATCATAAACCAGTTGACGTACCTGAAAACCAGCTAATTTTTTTGCCACCAGCCTGGCAATATAGCCAAATCCAATCAGACCTACTGTTTTGCCTTGCATATCCCCCATAAAGCTGGAATTGACATACTTTTTCCGCCAATTTCCCTGCATCAGTGCAGCATGCCCTCGAGCCAGATTTCTAAGCTCTGATAATATCAAAGCTAAAGTAAAGTCAGATACGGCTTCAGCATTGCGTCCCATAGTCTTCATGACTTTTATATTTTTGCTGCTGGCTGCTTTGACATCAACATTCTCAGTACCAGCCCGGCATACACCAATAAACGAAGCACTGCTGGAATTGATCAGTTCAGCACTAATTGGCGTATGGTGCGTAATAATCACGTCAGCCTGCTTAACAGCTTCTTTCAATTCTTCCGGCGGCTGACCTGCGTCCGGGCCATATTTTTCAACCTGACTGCGCAAATGCCAGAATTCTTCATCACTGTCTGGTTTCCAGTCTACCCCGCTTACACTGACCTCATCGCCAAATACGTCACGAACAGCAGTGGCTAATGTTGCCGATGACAACATAGGATCGCCTACAACTAAAAAACGCATAATCAATCTCCTTCCTAACTAAAGCAGTGTTCAATTTTGTTATTAATTTCTTTAATACTAAAATATAGATGTTTGTACACACCTTCATAGATTTTGCGATATTGTTGATGTCGGTCTAAATTGGGTGTATATACAATATCATTTCGCCTGATTTTCTGGACAGCATCGGCTGAATTTTGGTAAATCCCCGCCCCTAAGCCAGCTAGCATTGCCGCTCCCAGGGTAACCACTTCCGGAATATCCAAACAAACAATTTGTCTTCCTAAAATATCGGCTTTCATTTGCATCCAAAATGGAGATTGAGTAGCGCCTCCGGTAACATGAACAGAGCGAATCGATTGTCCGGTTACTTGTTCCATACTTTCCATGATGATCGTTGCCTCGTAACATAATCCTTCTAAAACGGCCCGGGCCATGCAAGCCCGCGAATGCGCAGTAGTCAGGCCAACAAAAGCGCCTTTGGCCAAAGGATCAGCTCCCGGAGTGTATTTCCCCCGGAAATGCGGCAGCATAAAAACCCCTTTAGCGCCTAATGGCGCTTCTTCAGCCTCAGCTACCAAACTATTTACATCAGCTTTCACAATTTCTTTAGCAAACCACTCTAGGATGCAGCCAGAAGAAATGACTTGACCGGCCACATAATATTTATCATCAACCACATAGTTGACACACGTAAAATTCGTGTCAATATGGCTAATGTCATTTGCTGGATCATCGACAACCATTAGAATTTGCTCGCTGGTTCCGATTGCACATAAAACATTTCCTGCTTCCAACAACCCGCATGCGAATGCCCCGCATACATAATCCATTCCCCCGGTGAAGACTGGAGTTCCAGCTGGAACTCCGGTAGCCTGAGCCGCTTTATCCGTAATCGGACCTACCAGTTCGGCTGACCGCTTCAATTGCGAGCATATTTCAATTGGAATTTGGGCATGGGCCAGTATCTCTTCATTCCAACAGCGATTACGCAAATCTGCTGCCATGGTCCTGCAGCCTACCGATAAGTCGACAACGGCTTTCCCGGTCAAACAATAGACTCCATAATCCTGCATCGAAACCCAATGCTTAACCCGACTAAACTGTTCTGGCATCTGGCTGCGAATCCACTGAACCTTTGTGATTCCAGCCATCGGATTAGGCACAAAACCGCTGATTTGGTATACCCGCTCAGCACCAAAGGAATCACGCCACCATTTTGCTACATCTTCGGTTCGGGTATCAAACCACGCAATGGACCGATGAATCCAGCGATCATTTTCATCTAACAGCACTCCGGCAGCGCCCATACTAGCAACAGCGATTCCAGCAATGCTTTCACCGACAAGTTTGCTGGTCACCTCTTTCAGTACGTCTTGTACTGCCAGCCAAATCTGGTCAGGATCAAATTCCGCCCAGCTGGTTTGAAGATAATGAGTCACCACCGGGCGCGACGCAGTTGCCTTTAAGGTACCATCCGCCCCATAGGCAGCTGCTTTACAATTGGTACTGCCAATATCAATACCGATCAAACATGCCATCTTAATTCCTCTCCCCTGCAACTAGAAGATTAGGGCTATTTCATGACAATTAAATCCGGATGCTGCTCTATCTCTTGAGTCAGTTCTTCAATACATGGGCTCACTGTTACACGCAGCCCTGCCCTGTTATCAACCAAATCCATTCCTGTTTTAATGTGATCAAGGGATACCAAATGTGTCAGTAGTTTTTTTGCTGATACTTTACCACTGCGAATTAACTCTAAGGCTAACGCGTTATGCCTTGGGGCCGAAGAAAATGCACCATAAATAGCAATTTGGCGATAATGAACATGATTAGCATCTAATTCAATCATAGGCTGGCTTTTGGGTAACCCGGCAAACAAGCAGACTTTCCCCATCTTGCTGGCCATTGCTATGCCTAACGTTTGCGCATCATGAGTTCCTGCAGTCACAATGACTGCATTAGCTCCCAACCCTTTTGTCAACTCCATAACGGCTTTAACACCATCCGTTGAGCTTAAATCGACATAAGCATCATAACCAAATTTTTGCGCTGATTCTAATCGTCGGGCACTGCGATTGACCAAAATAACCTTTCCCGCCCCCCGGGCCCTAGCTACCTCAGCATGCATGCAGCCAATTGGTCCGGCACCAATGACGACCACACTATCCCCTAATCCAATATTCATGACTTCCTGGGCATTTAATACACAAGCCAATGGCTCAGCCAGTGAAGCCTCCAAATAAGTGACCTCATCTGGAATTCGATTGATATTACCAGCCCGAAGAGCCCCCGCCGGAACAAGTACATATTCCGCAAAACCGCCATTGTAATGATGAGCAATGGTAGTACGGGTATAGCACATATTCTGCCAGCCAGATGAACAATAGGTGCAAGAAGCACACCCAATTGCCGGTGCTACAATTACGCGTTCACCAACTGTAAAATTTTGCACATCGCTTGCTACTGCTATAATTTCGCCGGCAATTTCATGCCCCAACACAATAGGCGGTTTTATGGCAGCATGTCCGTGGCGAAAAGTACGCAAATCGCCCCCGCAAATCGCACACGCTTTTACTTTTAACAAAACCGATCCAGGCTCCAACTGCGGCGTTGTAATTTCCTCAATTTCCATGGCTTCGATTCCTTTATACACTGCTGCTTGCATAAGCATAACTCCTCCTTTAACATTCGTTTTATCAATCAAACCAGCTCATTTTATTTCAGTAATTTCTCCAGCACTGCAAGACTTTCCAAAAACAATCATTGGGGGCATAGCCGCTCCGTATTGCTCCATTGAGTCAAAAAAGAGCGGCTAACACCTCAATTTTTTAGACGAATTGTGATAACAACAAGATAAAGATTAGGGCTGCAATTGCGATAATCGTTTCCAACACCGTCCATGTTTTCAACGTATCAGTAACCGACATCCCGAAGTATTCCTTAATAATCCAAAATCCGGCATCATTGACGTGGGAAAGAATTAACGAGCCTGCACCAACTGCCAAAACAATGAGTTCAGGTGCAACGCCTACCTGATTCATCACCATCGGTGCCACAATACCAGCTGCCGTCATCATAGAAACTGTTGCAGATCCAGTTGCAACGCGAATCATTGCTGCGATCGTCCAGGCTAATAAAATAGGATTTAACTGAAATGATGCTGCTACTTTGGCAATTTCATTGCCAATGCCACTGTCAAGCAGCACTTTATTAAACGCTCCGCCTCCGCCGATAACCATTAAGATACTGGCCATTGCCGGCAATGACTGATCACAGAATTTCCCGATTGTGGCCAGATTGTACTTCCGGTTAAGACCAAAAGTATAAAAAGCAAATAACAATGATAACAGCAGTGACATGAACGGGCTGCCCACAAACTTCATGATTCCGTATGCATAGGAGGTCTTGCTTAACGTCAAATCAGCAATTGTACCCAGCATCATTAAAATTACTGGCATTAATATGGTAAGAACGGTAATACTAAACCCAGGCATTTCATGTTCTTCCCGGCCAGCTTTAATCTGATCGGCAAATCCTTCTGGTACTGCCAAATGCGGCATACGAGGTGAAATAAAGCTGGCAAAAATTGGTCCGGCTATTGCAGCTGTGGGTAAACCAACAATGATGCTGTATAGAATTGTTTTACCAACATCTGCTTTAAAAATATCTACTGCAGCCATAGCCGCTGGATGGGGTGGAACTAAACCATGCACAACCGATAAGCCGGCTACCAGTGGTAAGCCAACTTTAAGCAAAGAAATTCCGGTTTCCTTGGCAATCGTAAACACCAAAGGAATCAGCAATACAAATCCAACTTGGAAAAATACAGGAATCCCGACAATGAAAGCCACAAACATCATCGCCCAATGAACACGTTCTTTCCCAAAAGCGTTGATCAGGGTTTTAGCAATTCGTTCAGCTCCCCCTGATTCTTCCAGCATTTTACCCAGCATCGTGCCAAGTCCAAGTACAATAGCAATAAAGCCCAAGGTATTACCCATACCGGCTTGTATTGATCCTACAATCTTATCGAAGGGCATTCCGGCTGCCAGGCCAAGAAATACAGAGACAACCATCAAGGTCACGAATGGATTGATCTTAAACCGGGTAATCATAATTAATAATAAGAATACCGCAATCACCGCATAACCGATTAACATAGCCCCGACCTCCTCGTAAAATATGCTTCACAACCACTTCCAGTTAAGTCCTAACTGCTGTTATCGCCTCCCTCAAAGTACGCTAATAGTCTCTAATACTGCTCTGACTACTGTCCGGCTCTTGCTGCAGCAATCTCTGCTAGGAAACGTCTGGCAAGAGCTGTTATGGCTGCATAATCACTATTCTTTGCCCCTGCAGTCAAGCTGCTGCCTGCACCAACCGCTACACAGCCAGCTTTGATCCAATCCCGCACATTATCGACATTAACTCCACCAGTCGGCATAACTTGAGCTTGCGGCAGAGGGCCTTTAATGGCTTTTACCATTGCTGGTCCAAATAGTTCGCCAGGGAAAAGTTTGATCATATCAGCACCGGCTTCCAGACATTCAACAATTTCCTTGATGGTCATAGCGCCAGCCATCACAGGAACTTGATAACGGTTGCACAGTCGAACAGTTTCGGTATTCAAACAAGGTGAAACGACATATTGAGCGCCGCTCAGCAAGGAAATTCGAGCGGTTTCCGGATCTAATACTGTACCGGCACCAATAATCAATTCAGCAGGTGAATAGGCTTTGGCCAATTCTTCCATAATATGATGAGCTCCAGGAACGGTATAAGTAATCTCAATAGCCTGCATACCGCCAGCCAGACAAGCCTCAGCAATTCGCTTGGCTTGATCGCCGCTCTCAGCTCTAACAACTGCCACCAGTCCTGATTCAATGATCCTAGCTAGGACCTGTTGCTTTCTCTCCATTCATTACGCCTCTTTTCCTATTATCCTATAGGTTTTTTGAAAAATCAGTTTTTTAATATCATCATTTCGGTCTTATCCAACCGCATAAAGCGGTTTTTGCTGGTTTAGCACTCTTAGAACCTCTTGAGACGCGGTAACAAGTGTTCTTTCTACTGCCTCTGCAGTATAGGACCCGCTATGAGGAGTCAATAAAACATTTGAAAGCCCCCAGAATCTTTCATCGGTAAATGGTTCATGCACAAAGGCATCCAAACCAGCACCACCGATATGACCACTTTGCAACGCCGCCGCTAAGGCAGTTTCATCAATAAGATCTCCACGCGCTGTATTAATCAGATAAGCGCCTTGCTTCATACTGGCAAGCACTTCAGCATTAATCATTCCTTTTGTTTGCGCGGATGCCGGCAAGTGCAGCGAGATATAATCAGCCTCTTGATAAATGCGCTCCAATCCAACATACTGAACATTAAAATTGCTTACCAATTCAGCCTTAGGAACTAAATCATAGGCTAAAATTTTCATCCCAAAAGCAAAGCAACGCTTAATCAACTCACTGCCAATCGCTCCTGTCCCCAGTACGCCGAGCGTTTTGCCAAACAATTCACTGCCAGCTACACGCGTCCATTGTCCATTCCGAATATTAGCATCCATTAAATGAACTTTGCGGGAAAGCCCCATCATTAAGGCAAATGCCAATTCGCATACAGCAATACTATTGGTGCCAGGTGTAATGGTTACTGTCACCCCATAATCACGAGCTGCCGCAATATCGACATTGTTATAGCCGACACCATTGCGGGCAATCACTTTCAGCGTAGGCGCACCAGCCTGAATGACAGCACTGGTTATTTCATCTAACCCGGCAATGAGTGCATCGACGCCCTTGACCATGCTACACAGTTCCATCTCGGTAAATGGCTTAACCGGGCTTTGAATGCGCACCTCATGTCCAGCTTGCTGCAGCATTTCCTGGGCCTTTTTACAGCTAGAAAACGAGCGTGGAGTTGTTAAAATTACTGCCATAACCTTTCTCCCTTCTAAATGCTTGTACTGCATGGCCTATAAATTATACGAATACCTGATCAAGTTCATTCCAGTATATTCCTTTATTTCACCTCCAATTTTCGGAGGTTGCGTCGTACAGCTCCGTTTGCCGCTGGAGTCGTGCTGTGCGCATATAGCTGAAGAAATGAGCTTTCTTCATTTTTATTTATGCAGCTATGACAGCGACGCTGCGCTAACTCACTGTCGCTGATATTCCAATGAAGCGAGCGCTGATGAATATTAATATCAATTCGATCACCGGTTTTTATAAAAGCAATCGGACCGTTATCAGCGGCCTCTGGCGATAGATAACCAATCGAAAGACCAGCAGAAGCCCCTGAGAAACGCCCGTCCGTAATGACAGCAACATTCTTGAGTTTAACAATCAATTCGGTAATTCGGTGCATCTCACGCATTCCCGGCCCGCCCATAGGGCCTTCATTGCGAATGACCAGAACTTCACCAGTCTGTATTTGTCCGGCTTCCACGGCCTGTGTACATTCTTCCTCTGATTCAAATACTCGGGCCAAGCCGGAAAAAGTCCATAATTCGGGCGGCACAGCCGAACTCTTGACAACAGCCCCCGCCGGAGCCAAATTGCCGGATAAAACAGCAATTCCGCCTTCAGGCGCAAACGGATTAGCAAAGGATCGGATAATTTCGCCATCCCCTTGAGGTGCTTGAGCCAACAGCTCACCTAGAATTCGGCCATCTACAGTCATGACATCAGGCTGAAGTACAGGAAAAAGTTCTTTCATAATCGCAGGAATACCGCCAATAGGATCAAGATCAGCTACCGTATATTCCGGGCTATTCGGTGAAACCCGCACAATCAACGGTGTACACCGGCTTATTTGATCAAAATCTTGATAGCCGACCTCCAGTCCGCACTCATGAGCAATAGCTGGGATATGCAGAATGGAATTTAATGATCCGCCCATTCCAGCTACCAGTGTGATAGCATTGTTAAAAGCTTTCTGAGTCATAATATCCCGTGGCCTTATATTTTGCATGAGTAGCCGCATGATAGCATAACCGCTCTCATAGGCATATTTTTTTCTCGCAGTGCTTTGCGCCGGGGCGGTGGCCGAGCCCGACAGCGACATGCCTAGAGCTTCTGTAATCAGACACATGGTATTTGCAGTGCCCAAAAACGGGCAAACGCCTGCAGTCGGATAATAGGTAAGGGTTATATCGAATAATTCAGCCTCTGAAATTTCACCTCTTAGAAATCGCTGCCTGGCCTCTTTAGACTGCCATGGCTTAATTTCATTGATCATCGGACCACCAGTAACAACAATTGCCGGAATGTTTAATCGAGCTGCTGCCATCAGCAGGCCTGGAACAATTTTATCGCATGAACCAAGCAAAACCATTGCATCAAAAATGCCGTGGCCAACAATCATAGCCTCAATCGAATCTGCAATTAAATCACGACTAGGCAGTACATAATGCATACCCCGATGTCCTTGCGCAATTCCATCACAGATAGCAATTGTATTAAATTCAAGTGGATAGCCACCAGCCTCCTGAATACCTTGTTTAACTTCAGTCGCCAGCTCCCTTAAATGGCAGTGTCCGGGAACAATCTCATTCCACGTATTGACTACAGCAACAACTGGCTTTCCTAATTCGTGATACCCTGCTCCGCATGAGCCTAGATGACCTTTCGCAATAGCCCGCTGGTATACAGGCATTTTTTCTAGTGCGTTAGTCATAGTTGCACCTCATGTGATATTTTTTTATCAATCTTATTTGTAATAGTAAAAATATATTTCATTTATCATTATAATTCCAACTTTCTGATAATTGCAATGCTTTTTTCATTTTCAATAATGTATATGAAATTAATTTTCAAAATAATCATTTTTATTTACAGTTTTAGTAAATTTTTTTACAATAATAGAGGAATAGCATTGCTAACATTGGAATTATCTTATTAACTGAAATTCATCACTGGAGGATCCTATGTCTGAAACTCAGTCACCCTTGTCTTGTTTGCCAATTCTTAGAAGCATGCATAACGATCTGACCAAAGCCGAGCAAAAAATTTCAGATTATATATTGCAAAATCCCGCGGATGTTGTTCATATGACGATATCTGAGCTTGCCGAAGCCTCTTTAAGTGCAGAGGCAACAATCTTCCGTTTGTGCCGCAAACTGGGCTTTCCAGGATTCCAAGGTTTAAAAATTGCTCTGGCAGGTGACATCTTTACTCCTATGGAGTCTGTTTCCCGCGAGGTTAACGTAGACGATTCCATTGAGCTCTTTTCAGCTAAGATATTTGCCAATATTAACGAAGGCTTACAAGATACATTAAAGCTCATCGACTATACAGCCTTAGAAAAAGCTATTCAAGTTTTAACAAGTGCTCGACGAATCGATGCCTATGGATCAGGTGGTTCTTACATCATTGCCGCAGATATCGAGCATCGCTTTTTGCGGTTTGGCATACCAGTCCGTTCTTATGCGGATGCTCATTTACAGATAACTTCGGCGGCCTTACTTAGTGCCGAAGATGTTGTCATTGCCGTATCACATACCGGAGCCAGTGTAGACATTCTGGAGTCCGTTAAGATAGCTAAAAAGTCAGGTGCAACCGTTATTGCTATTACCAGCTATATAAAATCACCTTTGAGTCAGCTAGCCGATATCGCTTTATTCGGTATGGCCAGAGAAATCAATTACCGCTCTGATGCAATGGCTTCTCGCCTCATCCACTTAGCGATTGTTGACTTATTGTATACTGGGGTAATGCTCAAGCACCCAGACCGTTTGATTGCTAATATGAACAAGGTGCGGATTGCCATATCCAAAAGACGTCTCTAGCATTGCTTCCAATCAGGACAAAATAAAAAATCACAGCCAGTTATTGGCTGTGATTTTTATTTGTGTAACCTTTCTATGATGACTAAGACAGTGACAAAATTGGTTTTAAAATCATATAATACGACAACTCTATATATTTACAACAAGGAGGCTTTGTGATGAAAAGAGGCTGCGATTGCACCGACGGTAACAGAGACGTCATTTGGCTCATACTGATCGTCTTAGCCATAGCGTTCTGGTTTTGGGATGATGACTTCGACTGTTAAGCCCTGACTCCACTCAAATTTACCTCCTTTTCAACAAGAGCGTCAGTGAATCATTACCACTCCACTAGAAACTCAAAGCCAATGAGTAGATAATCGCCCAATCGGCAAGCGGTAACCATGTAAGCAGCATTAGAATAGTATGAAGTATAGCTTACTTATATTTTAAACAATAAGGAGGGGTTAGAATGTGGGGTACTAACAGACAACTTTGGTTTATCGTTCTAGTTATTAGCCTGTTTATTCTGCTATTCCCTGATTTTCTTGACGATTGTACTGACTAACCGTTCAGAGCATGACCTAAAAAAACTTATAACAGGCACTCCTGAAAACTCAGTCATTGCCTGCATAGACAGGCAAAACGATTTCAGGCTGCATTCGTCTTGCAAGCCTGAAATCGTTTTGTCGTGATTTAGCGATATCCTATTTTGCCAATGCTGCTTTAAGATACTCGTACAGTCTGGCTAATTGCTCCCCATCATCAATTCGCAGAAATTCGTCACAACCATATTGTTTATAGATCAAGTCTATCTCACCATAACGGTGATTGGACAAAGCAACATCTGCCAAACTAAAAAAGGGTATGATGAGCCACGGTTGATCCGAGTAAGCCTTGGAAATTAGATATAGAGCACGCTCAGTAGCAACCAACGTTCCGAAATTGCCCTGATGTTCTACTGCAGGAATAATAACCTGAATTTTTTCACCTAACCATAAGCCAGCAGGCACATTTCCGAGCAAATCCCGTAATTCATCATCAAGAGTGGCCAAAGGTGGACCAGTCTCGCTATGAGGAATGACAAATTCGAAATCACCTTTGATAACAGCATAGTGGAGCTGCTCCTCGTCCAGAATGCCGCGGACAGCCTGAATAGCCGTTTCTTTGCTCTTATATAAAATTACACAAGGTACTAAGGCTACTGCTAATTGCGTAGCTGTCAAACTGCGGCTTAACACTTTACTTAGGCGCTTGACTAAACGTTCTTTATTGCCACAGGTTTTCAGCACGATACTATAATAATCATCTGATTGACTTTCAGGTCCTGACTGGCTGGCATGCGCAGCTTCAGTCTTTTTTTGGTTAACCGCATGGGACGACTGTCGGATATGGCGAGTTTCCAAATTATCACTGCTATATGGCTCAGCATCATTTTCCGCTGCTGATAACTTGTTCAAATCTTGACCACAATTCGTACAGAATTTTACCAGTCTCCCCTGAAGTAGTCTATCTCCACAGGCCGGACAGAAACGCAACACTGGCATCCCTCATTTTAAACATAATTTCCAATAATATAAAGTTTGCCTTATAAGAATAAAAATCCTGCTTCAATGAAAATTGAGCAGGATTTTCGCGCTAATATTATTACTATTCTTTGGCTGCCGCTGCCTCTCTTGCAGCGGTCATACCTTGCCCGGCTAAGCGGCGATAATTAGCCAGCCTTTCTTGCGCATCACGTTCTGTTTTAGCAAACATGGCCTCAGCCTGATCAGGAAATTGCTTAAGCAGCGACGAATAACGAACTTCACCAAGCAAAAATTCTTTGAAATCGGCAGTAGGTTCTTTAGAATCTAATGTGAAGGGATTTTTACCCACTTCTTTTAATTGCGGATTGTGGCGATAGAGCGCCCAATAACCGCTGTCAACTGCCCGCTTGGCTTCCAACTGACTGCCTCCCATACCACTCTTAATTCCGTGGTTAATGCAAGGAGCATAAGCAATAATTAGCGAAGGGCCAGGATAAGCCTCGGCCTCAGCAATGGCTTTTAATGTTTGGTTTTTGTCGGCACCCATCGCAATTTGTGCCACATAAACATAACCATAGGTCATGGCGATCATACCAAGGTCCTTTTTCTTAGTTTGCTTACCACTAGCCGCAAACTTAGCTATTGCCGCCAGCGGAGTAGCTTTAGAAGACTGCCCTCCAGTATTCGAGTATACCTCAGTATCAAAGACTAGCACATTCAAATCTTCGCCAGAAGCCAATACGTGATCTAGTCCGCCAAAACCAATATCATATGCCCAGCCATCACCACCAAACAGCCAATTGGATCGTTTTACAAGAAAGTCCCGATTATCGTAGATTGCATTTAGCAGTTCATCATCTCCTCTTATGGATTCAAGTGCTGCAATCAACCGATCGGCTCGCGCTCTCGTTCCTTCACCCCGATCTTTATTAGCCAGCCAATCCTGACAGGCAGTTTTAAACTCATCCCCTAAATTACACTTAACAGCGGCTTCAATATCTTTAGCTAGTTGATTTCTAAGCTGTTTCACCCCAAGCAGCATGCCTAATCCATACTCTGCATTATCCTCAAAAAGCGAATTACCCCAGGCAGGTCCGTGGCCCCGCTCATTTCTGGTATAAGGAATAGAAGGTGCGCTGCCAGACCAAACAGAAGAACAACCGGTTGCATTAGCAACCATCATTCGGTCGCCAAACAGCTGGGTTACCAGCTTAGCGTAAGGAGTTTCGCCACAACCGGCACACGCACCTGAAAATTCGAGTAAGGGCTGTTCAAACTGACTGCCCTTTATGGTAAACCTGTTGACCGGATTGACTCTGCGCGGCAAATGCATAGCATAATGCCAAATATCAGCTTGAGGAATCTGACTGGCTAGCGGCTGCATGACTAGTGCCTTAGATTTTGCTGGACAAATCTGCACACAGTTTCCACAACTGGTACAATCATAAGGGGACACCACAATAGCAAAAAGCGCCTCATTCTGCCCAATGGCCTGTTGTACATTCCACTTAGCTGGAGCCTTACTTAACTCATGATTGTCTAGTAATACTGGCCTAATTGCCGCATGCGGGCAAACATACGAACACTGATTACATTGAATACAGTTCTCTGGCAGCCATTCTGGGACATGAATGGCGATCCCACGTTTTTCAAAAGCCGAAGTACCTAAAGGAAAAGTGCCATCTTCCATCCCTACAAAGGCACTGACTGGCAGACAATCCCCTTCCTGACGATTCATGGGCACCAGCAGGTTATGAACAAAAGCCAAGAGTGGTTGAGAATCATGCCTGGCTTCTGTGGCTGCCCCTGACTCATCAGCAAGCCGCCAAGAATCGGGAACATGAACTTTCACCGGGGATTCAACCCCTAAATCAATGGCTTGATAGTTCATATCAACAATTTTTTGTCCTTTATTGCCATACGACGTTTCAATTGCTCTTTTTAAATAAGTCACAGCTTCTTCCAACGGAATAATACCAGCTAGCTTAAAAAATGCTGCCTGCATGATCATATTGAAGCGTCCGCCCAGCCCAAGTTCTTGAGCAATGGCCACTGCATTGATGATATAAAATTGGATATGATGGGCGGCAATATAGCGTTTCATCACCGCAGGAATCTTTTCGTCTAGTTCAGCTTCAGACCAAATACAGTTTAGCAAAAAAGTACCGCCATTTTTTAGTCCTTTAAGCAAATCGTACTGTTCGATATAGGACTGCTGAGAACAAGAGATGAAATCGGCCTGGTTAATCAGGTAAGGTGCTTTAACCGGCTGAGCGCCAAAACGCAAATGTGAGATGGTAACTCCGCCAGACTTTTTAGAATCATAAGCAAAATAAGCTTGCGCATACAAGTTAGTATGATCAGCAATTATTTTAATGGCACTCTTATTTGCACCCACAGTGCCATCAGAGCCAAGCCCCCAGAACTTACACGCTTTAGTGGTTGGCAGCGTGGTATCAATATCCTGATTGAGGGGCAAAGATAAATGAGTGATATCATCCGTAATGCCAACAGTAAAATGGTCCAGCGGTTGAGCCTGGTTCAGGTTATCAAAAACAGCCTTAATATGTCCAGGCACAACATCTTTTCCGCCAACACCACACCGTCCGCCGACAATCATTGGCTGCCGCTCCTTGCCGCAGAAAACTGCTTTAACGTCCAGATAAAGCGGTTCGGCAAATGCTCCCATTTCCTTGGTCCGATCCAAGACAGCAATCTTCTGTACAGTTTGGGGAATGTACTTAAAAAAGTGCTCGACAGAAAATGGCCGATACAAGTGTACTGTCAACAATCCCACTTTTTCACCGCGGACATTTAAATAATCTACAGTCTCTTCAATGGTCTCACATACTGAGCCCATTGCAATAATCATACGCTCTGCATCTGGTGCGCCATAATAATTAAAAAGATGATAGTCGCGGCCGGTAAGTCGATTAATTTCGTTCATATACTCTTCAACAATCTCCGGTAGTGCTTGGTAGAAGCCATTCGAAACCTCACGTTGTTGAAAATGAATATCTGAATTCTGAACCGTCCCTCTTAAAACAGGATGATCCGGATTTAAGGCACGTCTGCGAAATTCATTTAAAGCATTATTATCTAGCAATTCAGTTAATTCTTCATATTCAAGGACTTCAATTTTTTGGACTTCATGTGAGGTTCGAAATCCATCGAAAAAGTTAAGAAACGGACCCCTTCCTTTAATGGCCGATAAATGAGCGACTGCGGCCAGATCCATGACCTGCTGTACACTGCTTTCTGCCAGCAATGCAAAACCAGTTTGCCGCGTAGCCATGACATCTGAGTGATCCCCAAAGATACTAATTGCATTTGCGCCGACAACTCTGGAACTGACATGAAAAACTCCCGGTAAAAGCTCACCGGCAATTTTATACATGTTGGGTATCATAAGCAACAGACCTTGAGATGCCGTATAAGTCGTTGTCAAAGCCCCTGCTTGCAGGGAACCGTGCACTGCACCGGCTGCCCCGGCTTCAGACTGCATTTCCACAACCTGTACAGTCTGCCCAAAGATATTCTTTCTCCCTTGAGCAGCCCACTCATCAACATGTTCCGCCATATTTGACGACGGAGTGATTGGATAGATGGCGGCCACGTCAGTAAAAGCATAAGAAATATGCGCAGCAGCGGTATTTCCATCCATAGCCTGCATCTTTCGTACCATAAATAATCCCTCCCATTACTTTTGTTGTGGTGCTAACCCTTATCTAATTACCATATTTAACCATCTTGTGTGAAATCCTGCTATTTTTTGCAATTATAATTTTTTTGCCTTCACAGACATCTGAATTGAATGCTAAAATAATAAGCTAACATCAGTAACCACCAGCCACAGGCAAAACTAGACAAATAAAAAATAGCGAGCATACAATTCCTTGCGTGATCGCTATTTCTGCTAAATAAGTATTTATCGTTGCTACTGAGCCGTTTTTACGATCGCAGAAGCCAAATTTGGGGAAGCAGTGATTTGCCCGTCCACAGTTACAAATATTGCTTCAGCACCTGGAAACCTTGCCAATATCTGAAGCCCTTTCTCAGTTCCTAAAACCATGAATGCCGAGCTGGTAATCAAATGTGAATCATGATCGCGATAAACGATCGTGACACTTGCTAACTCGGAGGGCGGGCGACCGGTTTTAGGATTAAGAATATGGGTGTATCGCACACCGTCTTTCAGAAAATAACGCTGGTAATCACCGGAAGTCTCCATTGTATCCCAATTCTTCAGCGTAACTTTAGCAACCACGGCATCTGGGTCACGCGGATGCTGGATCCCAACCCGCCAGGGAATCCCATCAGGCTTGGTTCCAATGATCCGTACATCTCCACCGGCATTAATCAGCGCTGAGGTAATACCATAGGCAGTAAGCGTTTCGATCGCTTTATTGATCGCATAGCCTTTGGCAATACCGCCCAAATCTAATTTCATGCCTGATTTAGCTAAAAAAACAGTGTGCTTTGCCGAATCTATCACAACATTTTTATACCCTACCAGCGGCAATACCTGATCAATTTCAGTCTGCGAGGGCACAACCCCTTGATCGGGATGTCCAATCCGCCACAACTCGGTCAGAGCACCGACTGTGATGTCAAAAGCACCATCTGTCTTTTCTGCTAGCTGGAGAGCCGCTTCAATAATGGTCAGCAGTTCTGGGGTTACAGTGACAGGACTTACTCCGGCCATACGGTTGATCTCAGCCACCTGGCTGGCTGGATCGAAATGATCGCTTAGTGCTTGAATTCTTTCAAAATCACTAAAAGCTGTCTGTACCGCAGCTCCGGCACTTGGCCCATAAGCAGTAATCTCAATGACTGTATCCATAAGAAAGCGGGTTTCTTGATACGGCTGCGGCTCTGTCATCCGACTCCCGGCATAACCGGCTGCAGCCAACACCAGGAAAACAACTCCTATCCAAATCAAATAAATCTTCTTCATTTTACCTGCCCCTCCGTTTGAGCCTATACTCGGAGAACCATTTACACACAGATTGCATTGGGTTACAATTGACATAGATTCCATACTGACTCCAAGGAGATTTCCATGAGAAAGCTAGTATTTACAATCGCCGATAAATGGCTGATTTTCTTTTTGCTACTGGCATCTCTGCTTCCCATCATCTATAACATGCTCTATATTTCTCAACCCTCAGCAAAAACAGCGCAAATCAGAGTAAACGGTCAATTGATCAAAACCCTGCCGCTGCGTGACGGCTATGCAGAAGAATTCAGGGTGGGCAATAGCCAGCAGTATGCAATCATTGAAGTGCTAAATGGTAAAGTCCGTATCCGCGAGGATGATTCACCCCGGCAAATCGGCGTGCAAAGCGGCTGGATCAGCCATCCACCGCAGCAAATTGTTAATCTTCCTTACCAAATAGTGGTTACCATAGTCACCGATGAGCCTCAGGATGTAGATACAATCATTCGCTAAGCTTTTGGGATTTCATGAGATAACGGCCATTGCTTCGGCAATGGCCGTTACGCTTTTATACTGTATTCTTCTGTGCTCATTGTCAGCTTGCTGCTGGCATAATAGGCTAAACAACCGATTATAATGCCGGAAATCACGCCGGAAATGGTGAGAAAAGGCAAATAATAGTACAGGCCAGTACTGCCCAACAGCCATACCGCTACCGACAATTGGGTAAAATTGTGCAGCGCTGCGCCAAGAATACTAATGCCAATTGTGGATAGAGCAGGCCGCAGATAACGGTATCCATAAAGCATTCCCCCTGCACTGATCAGACCGGCACTTAAGCTCATAACCAACGCCGGTCCCATAAAGTTGCCACTAAATAAAGTGCCGAGCACCGTCCTGACTATTACCATCATGAGTATGGCTCTACCGTTAAAAAACTCCATTGCCAGCAGCGTTACCATATTGGCTAAACCCAGCTTAAGTCCGGGGAAAGCAGGCACTACAGTAAAGCGCAAGTCCACTACAAACAACAGCAGCGCCATTGCCGTGAGCAGTCCTAACAACACCGTTTGTCTGGCGTTTCCTGCCATGCACAGTCTCCTCCTTAATCCATACTATTGAAAAATTCTCTTGATGGCATCCTTAAACTTTTGCTCCAGTGACACACTGGCACTGCCTACGGCATCGATCTTACCGGCTGCCTTAAGAGCTTTCTCGGTAGCTTCGGCAAACTGATTATAGGAAACTGTAGCGCCAGATACTGCATCAATCTTATCTACGGCTTGTGTTTTCACCAGTTCAGGCGCATAGGTCGCCGTTCCGCGTAAAGCCCGCTGTGCTTTATTGTAAAACTCCTGGTTCTCAATTTTCCCATTGGTCTTACCATAATCACTGCCTTTGACTGTACCATCTTTCATAATTCCTTTATATTCGGCCTTCGATATTTTGCCGTTGCTTATGACCAGAGTAACTTCCCCGACAGCGCCCCGCTCATCCGGGCTGCTTTGAGCGGTATAAGTACCGTCCTTATAGCTTTGCTCCTTCTGAACCTGGCTGGTAGTTCCACTACAACCAGCTAGGGCACCAGTTGCTACCACACCTGCCACGATTCCGATTATCCATTTACGCATGACTGCGCCACCCCTTCATACCGGTTGGAATGCTGAACAATTTTGCCATGATCCAAGACAATGCACCGCTCCGCCAGTTTCCCTATATCCGGATCATGAGTTACCATAATAATTGTATGTCCTTCTTGATGAAGCTCTTGAAATAGCCGCAGCACAATATTTGCATTGGCCTCATCCAGATTACCAGTTGGCTCATCAGCTAAGATCAGCATCGGGTAATTAATCAATGCTCTGGCAATACACACCCTTTGCTGCTCACCGCCGGAAAGTTGACTAGGCAAATGCCGCCATCTTTCCTCAAGGCCCACTCTCGCCAAGGCCGCCATAGCTTCCTGTTCATCAGGCATACTATGATAATATTGAGCAACCATAACATTCTCTAAAGCTGTCAAATACGGAACAAGATGAAATTGCTGAAAAACCAGTCCGACTTTGTCACGGCGAATGGTCGTTAATTGCTTTGCGTTGAGATGAGAAAACTCAACACCGTCCAAAATAACCGAGCCACGGGTGGCTTTATCCATACAACCGATAATATTCATTAATGTCGTCTTGCCAGAGCCGGAAGGCCCCATAAGTGCCACCCATTCACCTTTTTGCACAGTTAAATTAATATCCTGAAGAGCTTTGACATTCCCATAAATCATTGATATGTCGCGCAATTCCAATATACTCATGTGATTAACCTCCCTTTACTCGCCCCGTAATACAATGGCCGGTTCTACGCTTGTTGCAGTCTTTACCGGAATCAGGCAGGCCACTCCGGTTACTATGATGGACACAATGAGAGCCATGCAGGCAATGAGCGGTTGAAATGAAATCATACGGCCAAAGACATTAACACTGACTGACTGCGCAAAAAAGAACCCCAGCACCGTTCCCAGCGATCCACCTAATGCCCCCAGAGTAAGCCCTTCTCCTAGAAATTCCAGGACAATGCTTCGATTCTCTGCTCCCAGAGCCTTCTTTAGTCCAATTTCCTTACGCCTTTCGGCCACCACCGCCATCATCGTTGTAGCCACGCAGATCAATGTCAAAAGCAAAACAACAATAGTCACCAGATACACCAAAGCTTGTAATTTGCCTAGCACCATTTCCTCTGATTGTGTCACGCGCTTAACCAGTCGAGGCGTGATGGATGAGACCTTCTCCGCCGCAGACTTTGTAAAACCGGTAAGTTCGGCTTCTGTGGCCATAACACTGACTTGAGTGGCACTGACTTGACCTTCTTTGCTGAGCATTTGCTGCAGCATGGTTAAATCGGTAAAAATATAATTTTCTTCCGTACCGCCTGTCCGGATAATTCCGGCCACTTTTGCTTTGCGCTCATTCTCGCCGGCTGCCAGAGTAACCTGTTGGCCAGGCTCCACTTTTAGCAGTTCCGCAATTTCCGCTCCAAGAAGCACTTCGTCTGTTTGTACTTGCGGCCATTCACCCCGGATTTGCCAATAAGGACTGACCTTTTTGACTTCCTGAAAATTCGTTCCGGCCACCAGGATGGGCTGCTCATTGACTTTAATTCGGCCATAGAGATAAGAGGCAATTCCAACCAATTGATCCTGCGGCAGCAATCCGGTTACCTGAGCAACTTCTCGTTCAGTCACAACCTGACTGTCCCCTGCCGGGATTAGAATCAAGTTGGCTCCATAGGATCGAAATTCTCGTCCCATTTGCCGGGGAACATCATAATAAATGGTAACCAATCCTGATAATACAGTCGCGCCAATCGCCACAGCCAATAACGCCACTAGCATGCGGGAGCGGCGGCGAAGCAGCGAATGCACAATCATTTTGCTATACATCGTATATTTTGTCATAATTTATCATCACCTGCCATGAAGTACTTCTGCCGGACGTAGCGATACGAGCATCCGTATGGCGGGAAAACTACCGGTCAAAGTAACCAGAACGACTAAAGCCATTACTAGTGGTATGACCATCGGCTTTGCCGCTACCGCTGCGCTGAAAACAGTTTGTCCGATAATCTGGGCAAAACCAAGTCCGAGAAAATATCCAGCAAATCCCCCGGCTATACCGGTAAATAAGATTTGTGACAAAGTCAACATCAGAACCTCTGCATCTGTTGCCCCTAGCGCCTTTAATAAGCCAATTTCCCGGTTACGCTCCATGACACTGGCTGTCAGCAGATTGGATATTCCCAATGTAGAGCCAATCAGGCTTAGGATGGTGATCAGCAGCATTAACAGCTGCGTTTTCTGCAAAATAGCACCCTCCGATTCGGCAACTTGACGAACTGGCTTTGCATGGGCACCGGTTATTGCCTCCTCAATCTGATAAGCAATTGCCCCAACATAGGCAGTACAATACCACGTTTCCCACTCTTTCAGCGAAAGGCTTTTAGGGTCATGAGCAGCTTTACGTGCTAATTCGTTTTCAGGAGTCGTAATAGCGCTGACTTCAATTTTACCTACTTTTCCTGTAAGATTCTTCAGGTTTTGAGCAACGCTCAAAGGAACGAAGACTTCTTCATCTTCCGGGCCGCCACTGTTAAAGATCCCCTCGACCTTGACCTTGGCTTTACGGTCACTGCCAGGGACTGCAATATCGATTTCATCGCCTGTGTGCACCCCCAGTTTGCGGGCTGCAATACTGCCAATCATAGCACTTTGGGAATTATCCTGCACCCAATTCCCATCTACCGACCACCAGGATTTCAACTGTTTTATGCCTGTTTCTACCGATTCACCGGTCGGTAAATCCAGCCGATGATTAAACCAAGTGCCAACCAGCGTGATTTCTGCTGCTGTCTGTCCAATCAACACCTTGGTTTCCAATATGGGGGCAAAATCCACAATATTATTCGCCCAAAAGATAGTTTTTAGTTTCCCCAGCTCCGCTTCTTGCAAGTATTGACCTGCACCACCGGCATCCACTCCGTAGAAATCATGCAAAACAGAAGCCGACCGGGGAGTTACCGTGATATTTGCACCATATGCTTTTAATTCTCTATTGACTTTGTCTCCTACATCAAGCATGACATTCAACATCGCGGTGGTCAATGAGACACCCAGAGCAATGGTGATGGCCACCATAAACATTTTCTGTCTTTGCCTGACCAGCGATCCTTTTAGTATCTGCCAAAACATCGCGCAACCTCCTTTACCTAAACCGGTCCTGTTCCTTCTCCAAGGTATCAGCCGGAATGACGATTTTTCCTCCGGAAACCTTATACTCAATCGGTACCGGATTGCAGCCGCCTTTGAATCCAATTGTTGCTTTATTCATGATTACATCGCAAAGTTTGCAGACTACCTGATTATCCCGTTCATAATAGCCTGTCGGCCCACAAATATCACAGGCATCCAGACCAACACCATACGCTGATCCGCCTTTTTTAATCACGATGAACCGCACGACATTACCATTTGCCGCCCGGTAGGAATAGCGGTGCAAGTGACCGTCGTTCACCATTTCCAGCGCAATGCCGACTTCTCCTTGTTCAGCTGTTACCGGGATAGCCGGAACAATCTCCTCTTGATGATCAGCGTAAGCTTTTCCAAACGTCGCTAAGCAGAAGATCCCGACCATACTGACAATCACCACAGCACCCCAGCGTAGCTGACGGCGTGCCAGCATCAGCAGCTTCCTGTATTGCGCCGGATTTAAGCCTTCCGGTTTGGTTGGCTTACGGTATAGATATAACAATAAAGGCAGTGCCAGTGTCACAAACAGCAAAAAGTAGAAAAACCAGCTCTGCTGATTAATCAGCGGCGCCATAACAGCCATCATACCCTTGCTCATTGGCAGCACTCTCCGCGCCATCATAATTTGGACAACCTGAATAGATTGCTGCAGCATAATCGCGATAAAGCCCGCTGTCATTAAACCTAATAAGACTCGTGCAGGCAGAATCCGGGATGCACGGACAATGGCCAGGCAAGTAAATAAAGCCAGTGCCAAACCCAAGAGGCAACTCAGAATACCAACCAGTAAATCCACGCTCACCAGGTCAGTTGCCGAGAGAATCAGCTCAGCGGGAAACAGAAAAAATTCCAATCCGGGATAGAGGAGCAGGGTTGTAACCGAGCCCATAACAATCCACCCGGGAATCTCGCTTGAAGCTTGTCGGGTTTCATTACGGACAGCCTGCCAGCAAACAACTAATAACAACAATTCAAAGATGAGAGCAAATACCAGTGTTGTCCCCTCATAAACTTCCCTTTTTAGTCCCGAAATCAACCTATAGGCAGCAACAATGAGCGAAATAGTCATGCCAGTATAAACGCCGCGCCATAACCACGCTCGCAACGCTGTTGGCTTACGTGTATTCAGAAAAGCCAGCAGCATGGCCAGTGGAATCAAGGCTGTAGCGACATTCTGCATGACCGGAATCAGATTGTGCAGCACATTTTGTAGCATAGCTTTCTCCTTCCGACTTGCTTTATAAAAAAGTCCATTTAAACCGCAAAGCCGCAAAGAGCACAAAAGTTTTGCCAAAGAAATTCGTGCAACTGCATGATAGGGTTGCCGGGATTCTTTGGGTAGCTTTTATGTTCTTTGCGTTCGTAATATGCTCGCAGTAGAATGCGGCACAATCCAAATATCAAACTTTACGGATCACCGAGTTTAAGAAACGGTCCGGGAAACAGCCCCGGACCGTTTACTCATTCTACCAATTTCTAGGCACGTAGTTAAATACCCAGTGTAAATTGATCGGTTTATCCCAGAAACGACCTTCAACACCAGTCTCTTTATCAACATGCAGCATATAGTTTTGGCGTGTTGGGCTTTCAATGGTAAACACAACATCATAGATACCGGCGCCTTTCAGTTTTACATTGGCACCATAATGAGGGCCATCGCTGGCATTCATCGGCATCAGGTTACCTTCAATCACTTCACCGGTCCCTTGTTTGGTAAGCTTATAATGAACAGATAAGTACGGAATCCATTCTCCAATACCGAATCCGGTTAGATTGCCTTCAATAGCCGAAATATCGGTCTCCAAATGAATATCTGCTTTGTTAGGCGGCAATCCCATACCTACCGGCTCCATCGCAATCGGCTGGAAATAAATTGCTGCCACATTAATACCAGCTTCCGGAACCTCCTGCTCATCACCGATAGGATATTCCTGGAATCCTGCCGCAAAGCAAGTTCCAGCCAACATAAATACGGCTAAAGCAGTTGCTAATACCATGGATACAAATTTACTTTTTTTCATGACATTTCCCCCTTAATAATTTTTCATTGGAGTTGGGCTGTTAAGCCCCAGGCAAGATGGTTTACACCTCTGCCGGTGTATCTGAATTTCTGTTACGCCAGCGGCTGATCCCTCCTCCAACAAGCAGCAGGATCAGAACGATCTGCGGGAAAAGTGTTTCCCAGGTCGGATACACTCCCAGAAGATCAATGACCGGTACTCCCGGTGCAGATGTTATGCCCACAACTCCTGCCTCTTGCAATTCTTTCATTCCACTGCCGGCAAAGCTAATGGCCAGCACGTACATAAGGATACCGGTGCCCCAGAAGAATGGCTTTAATGGTATTCTCACACTTCCATAACGCACCAGCGCAAAAACAAACACTAAAGCTACACATCCGAGGCCAAAACCCAGCCAAATCTCATTTATCTGATCACCGGCACTGCTGATCAGCGCCTGATAGAACAGAACGACTTCCGCTCCTTCCCGGTATACAGCCAGAAAAGAAGCCACACCCAAGGACCAGGTATTCCCACTGCTTAAAGAACTCTGCACCTTGCCTTGAATATAATTTTGCCAAGCTTTGGTTTCAGCCTTACCAATCATCCAATAGCTGACCGAAAGGAGAACAGCCACTGCAACAAGCATAGTCAGACCTTCCAGCAGTTCTTGACTGGCCCCGCTGATGCTAAAAACTTCCTGCAGCACAAAGGCAGTCAAAAAGCTGGCCAAGATCGCTGCCGCAGAACTATAATAGATCACACGCGTTTTGTCGCCGTTCCCAGATTTAATCAGGTAGGCAATGAGAGCCCCAATAATAAGGATGGCTTCAAATCCTTCCCTGAGCATGATGAGAAAGGCAGGTAAAAAACCAGCAGCACCACCACTGCCATCCTGCTTATTGCCTCCATCAAGCTGAACGGCATCCTCTTTCATCATGCCGATCATCTCAGTGATTTCCTTTTTAATCTGGGCCTCCGGTGCTTTCTTAGTCATCAATTTTTTGATGGTACTAAACTTGTACTCTTCTAAATTGGCTCGTTTGCTGGAAATGGTCGTATTGACGATCATCTCCATCCCTTCTTTTTCATACATACCATAATAAGCCTGGTCCACCGACTTTTTAGCCCCGGCTATATCGCCCTGCTTGTACAGTTCCAGGGATTCATTCATCGTCTTTTCAATATTATTAACAAGCCGCGTCCATTGTCCCGGTGCGGCCGAAACGATACTTTGCCCTACTGTAAACACCATCAAGGTCAGTAATACGAGCACAAGTTTACGCATGATACTCCTCCTTCTCACTTTTCGACGTTTTACTGAGAATAGTTTTTATTATCAATCAAACGCCAAAAATTTTTCCGGCTTTTACGCCGGATAGGCTTACTTCAAAACAATAGGCACGCGAACAATTGTATAACAGGCCATCGCAATGCCTTCACCATCTTTAGCCGGCAAAAACCGCCACTTTTTTAATGATGCAATGGCCGCTTCATCCAGCACTTTTTGGCCGGATGTACCGACAACGACAATTTTTCCAGGCTGCCCGTCTTCTTGAATGGTGACTTTCAATACGACATATTTGGCCGCTGTCGGACGTGCCGATGACGGATAAACCGGATCAACTTTTAATATGACACTTGGCGGCGTAGCCATTGGACCATGTTTGACTTGCGGCTTAGAAACCACCGGTGCCACCGTTTTTTCAACAGGCGGCTCGATCGGTATTTTTACCTCTTCAAGCGGTACAGGCTCTTTTTCCAGCTCTGCTTCAGGATCGGGCAGCGTTTCTTCCGGCTTAGGTTGAGGAGGAGGCAACGGTTCCGGAACAGGTTCGGCTGCAGCAACCTCTTCTGTCATGCCGATCAAGTCCAGTTCTACTGTTTCTTCGCTCACCAAAGGTGGAACAGGCTGCCAGGCGGCTACATAGCCCACAACTCCCCAAAAGAAAAGGTGAACAAAAACCGACAGCGCAATTGCTTTGCGCCAACGAAGTGTACTGGACATAACTGTTACCTCGCCTTCCATTCAGCAGCAATGGATACTTTTCGCGCACCAGCCACCTTAAGTTCATCCAATACAGCAACAACCTTACCGTACTCTACTTCTTTATCAGCTCGCAATACAAATGTACTGTCCGGCTCTCTGCGCAATTCCACACCAACCCGCTCAACAACTAACGGAAGGGGAATTTCCTCCTGATCAAACAACACACGCCCATCTTGAGTAACAGAAACGGCAATACTTTGCGGTTTGTCCTGCCTGGCAGCAGATGCTTGTGGCAAATTAACCGGAATGGTGTGCTGTTCAACCATATACAAGGTGCTCATCATAAAAAACACCAGTAAAAAAAAGATAATATCAATCATTGGAATGATCATCAACTGCGGCTGATTTTCCAGCCGTAGACTACGCAATTTCATGAGCATCCCTCTTCATTGTTTTTGGTGTGGCCAAATGATTTAAGACCATTACGGTCGTTTGTTCGATATCGCTTACGAATTTGTCCAGTCTTTGGGAGAAATACGTATGTACGACAAAAGCTAAAATGGCTACAGTTAATCCTGTTGCTGTTGCGACCAGAGCTTCACCGACGCCCCCGGTAATTGCTGCCGGCTGACCATTCTGAACATTAAACACACTGAATGAACTGATCATTCCAACCACCGTTCCCAATAATCCCAAAAGTGGTGCCAGTGTAACAATCGCACTAAGATAATTGAGATACTCACGTAATTGGGCTGATGCCAGCATAGCAGCTCCATCCAGAGCAGTTTCCATGCTGCTCCCCCTCTGGTAGGCACATAATCCTTCCATCGCTACCTGAGCAGCAATAGCCGGACTTTGTTCACACAATTGTATCGCATCGGTCACATTTCGCTGCTCCAACAGCGGCTGCAGTTTAATCCGAAAGGTCTTGAACTCTACTGAAACATTTCGATAATATAAAAAACGTTCGGTTGCAACTGCAACAACAATCAGTGAACAGGCCACCAGCAAATACATCACCGGCCCGCCCTTATGAAACAAGCTTGCGCTTTGTTCTAAAAATCCCATTCCTACTACTGCCTCCCAATGGTGTTACCTATACAACTTAAATTGCAGAAACCTGTTCTCCAAATTAAAGCTACAGTATGTAAAATTCTGCTGACGTAAATTAAAAGCAGAACCCTCTACTATTCCAGCACACCTGTTATTGAAACTAATTATCATTCTCTTCTTATATTATAGTGATCGGGTTATCTCCTGTCAATAGCTTCCTCTTGCTCCAAACGCTTCCATGATAGCAAATACGATCCAACTAAAAATCCGGCAGGATACAAGCCTACCCCCTCCTGTCAGAGTGTTTCATGAGTCATGATCAACATAAAAAAATATAGCGCCAATCATAGAACAACGCTCATGCAAAAAATTTGCATGAGCGTTGTTCTAGCAAAATACTCAATATTTTTATGAGCTGCAACTCGTCCTGTCGTTCTTGAGCTTAATTATTTGCTGAAAAGCAAACTGCTTTGCTTCATCCAGCGATCCCCAGGTTAATTTGCCATGAGCAGTCAAATAAGAGTAATAAACAAGCTCAGAATTTTCAAGAGAAATTTTTACCGTAAACCTGTCTTCTTCATGTTTCTCAATCACAATCATATAGCCTTGAGTTTTTGCAATCCATTCCCGTTTGATGATCCCCCAGTCCACGGTTTCTTGATACTGATAGTCCATTGCCATTCCCCTCCAGTTATTCCAAGTGAGTTCCTAAGCAACAATCCTATAAAAACAAGTGACAGCCATAATCACTTCCAGCATAATGCAGGGTGTGATCTGCGGACATCTCACGATTTATTTAGCAAATACAACTGCACAATCTTTTAAAAAGCCAACAGCAGCATTGCCAGCCAGTAAAATAGCTGCATCAGCATCACTAATAACGACATTGCAATTATTGTCAGTCAGTCTAATCGCTTTAATCATGAGTGGTTTATTACCAGATCGAGATCGACCATCTATGACTGAAGTAAACATTTCAGCAGATAGTGAGTAGCCAACTACTCCTTTGGCAAGAATTTGTTCCTGATCGATATACATATTTCCGTATATAATCCGGCCACTTTCATCATAAATCAATGGAAAAAGAGTCGGTTCTAACGGTAATCCGCGTGCATCAATGACAACACCCGTATAAATTTCAACAACAGATGCACCAACTTGCTGTAGTTGAGGAAACTCCTGAAGATTAGATACTGCAATAGCCTTTCCTATGGCATCAACAACACTATCTGCCCCGAAAAGCTGAATCCGCATGATAACTTGATATGAGCCATCCGCCTGCGGTATTTCATGAATGATCCGGGCATGTTTGATGACATCATTGACTTTGCTTTTTACAAGATTATCAGCAACAATCACACTACGTAATGTAGTATTGGAATTTAGCTGTACACCTTGCACAGTTTCCATCAAATTCTGAAAGCCATTTATTATGGCTGCCTGCCGCGCCAGTGCCCTTCCCTGAGAAAAATTATGCACATTGGCTGGCGGAACCCCAATTCCAATGACCTGAATGTATCCACTAGTTCCATGATCCCAGTTCACCCGTCCAAATTGCAAACTTTGCCCTGATGGTACCGTAGGATCGATAACTACCTGTACATTGGCCTGACCCTGAGCGAAAACTACCGTAGCCCATAGGACTGCCAGTAGTTGCAGCAGAATAACCTTAGCAATTCTGGTCACTATACACACCTCTCCCCAGTTTTAGAAATTGAGGCAGCCATTATTCTCAGACAGGTCTGAATTATTATGGTTATCGAATTTCACTTATCATTCTGGCGATTTTTCTTGCAGAATCGATTTTAGCACTAACGTTTATAAGCAAAAGTTAAAACTTAAAAAAATTGAGTCCAACTTTTTCATCAAGTACCCGCTCTACCTGACCTTCAAAGATATCAATAATAATTTCAGCCGTACAACTCACCAAGCCGTAGTTCAAATGCCCACCCACAGCCTGAAATGTTCTGTCAGCCAGGGTGATATGTAAGTGTAAATAAACATCATCATTCATCCTGGTAATATTTCCGGTCAAACAGGTAATTTCCATGTCTTTACTCAGTTCTGTTGAATGATATTTTTTGCTGCCCAGCTCATATAACCCAATTACGGCTTTATCTACAGCACCAAGCCCACTGACACTGCCAAGCCTAATTTTGTTTTCCCGGCAGATTGTTTTTAATGACTCAACAATTTCCTCACCTTGTTCCAGCCTTACAATCAATTTGGTACCAAATCGTTTTAATTCCATCTCCGTTACACCCCATTATTGATTCGTCTTATCCTCATCAATGTTTTGAACAATTTCGTATAACAATCTTTTGGCTTGCCGGCTTGCCCATTTAATTTCACTTGCCGTCACCGAGGCTTCCATAAGACCATGCACATAATAACTGCCGGTAAGCTTTGACTGCCATTGTTCAATGGCTATCGTAAGTTTCTCCCAGTATTCTTCACTTATTTCTTCCGGTTCTGCCGTTATTCCTTCAATAACCACGAATCTTAATTTTTCATTAATCCGGTTAATTGTTATACAGCCGCTTTGCAAAATGTCAAGAATTTCTTTGAATTCATTGCTAATTGGCGGTACACCAAACCGCAAACGGCGCTCATAGCGTTCAAGCACTACTGCATAAATACGGTCAGCTTTTTCCGTCAAAGCCCGATTGTAATCCACTAATTTCTCAGCTTTTGCTACCCATTCATCATGTTCAGACGGTCCGGCAAGCAGCACTTCACCTTCACGCTTTAATAAAGATTTAAGTGACCGTACTTCTTTATTCAGTTTATGTACCCTAGTCTTTTGAGCTTCATTCATATCCGGTTCTTCATATTCTAGTTGAACAAACTCCTGTACTGCCCGGCAAAAATAGCTGACTACTTCTTCATTATTTTCCCGAAGTTTTTGCTTAAACTGTCGTTTATAGCGGGGTGGCCACAATACAATATTGACAATCATTGCGGTAGTAAGACCAGCAAAAATAACAGCCGTCCTGTTAAGAGCATGAGGTAAAAACTGCTCCTGGCTTGAACTCAATACAAACACAGCAGCAACAATCCCCATCGAGATACCGCTTTTTAAGTTTAGCTTGATATAGATAGCAATCATGACAATGGTAATAACGCCCATCGACACTGGATTGCCGCCAAACAAATAGCCAAAGACCAGCCCTGCACTGACACCCAGGATATGAACAAAAATCTGATCTCTGGCTGTCTTCAAGGTCAATAAAATAGATGGCTGCATATTAATTACAGCTGAAACAGCGCCAAAGAAAGCCGGCTCAAGATTAAACAGCCGACATATAAACATCGTAATCGTCACTGCAATTCCGGTTTTAACAATACGTGCCCCAATTTTCATCAAACCTGTCACCTGCTCTAATAAAGTTCTTATGCTTATCAGCAACTACCTTGATAGGTTGCCAAAATCGATATAAACTCAACCACGTTAGCTCGCGGTTTAATCAAGTAACCTTTGGAAAAGATTTAGCTGATCACTGAATAATAATAGCCCCATAAGAATGAGCAGTATACCACCTGCAATTCTAATCTTTTCGAAATAAGGATACATTCTTTGATAATACTGCAAAAATTGACTAGTAAAAAAGCTAATGAGTATAAACGGCAGTCCAAATCCCATTGAGTAAACAAGCAGCAGTAAGCCAGCATAACCGGCATTTTCTGATGAACTTAATAATAGAATTGAACTAAGGATCGGCCCAATACAGGGAGTCCAGCCAAAACTAAATAATAAGCCTAAAAGATACGCCCCAAGTATTCCTGAACTCATTTTTCTCATCTGCAACCGTTGCTCTTGCTGCAAGCAGTCCAGCGTTAAAAACCGCAATTGAATTAGGCCAAAAATAATAACCAATAATCCAGACACTTGTAAAATAACAGAGCGATATGCGGCTAGCAGCATACCAATGCTACCCGATAAAAAGCCAAGGCTGACATATACGGTGCTAATTCCAGCAACAAAAAATACAACATTAATTTGCAGCTTACGCTGATGAACCTTTAATTCACCAACATCACAACCTGCGGCACCGGCAAAGTCGTTCCCGGCTAAATAGCCCAAATATACGGGTATGAGAGGAAAGACGCACGGCGAAAAGAAGGATAACAATCCCCCTGTCAAGGCTCCTATCCATATGCCGATATCACTAAACGCAGCCATAAAAACATCCTTTTCAGTTCAAGCTCAGCACAGTTTAATGGCTAATTAAAAAGCCTCTCGAAATAGAGAGGCTGAGCTTGTTTATCAATTTTATACTAACATTTTTAACAAGTTGCTGTCAATTTCTTTGCTATTTGGCACTGCTCTTATAATCCCAGTAAATTCATAGTTTTAGAATCTACAATACCGTCTGCCTTTAGATCATGATCATGCTGGAAGCGTTTCACTGCTTGCTCGGTATCGCGATTAAACAAGCCATCGGCTCGGCCTTCCAGATAACCTAAAGCTTTCAATTGGTTCTGCAGTTGAACCACATCACTGCCGACAGATTCATATTTCAAAACACGCTGAATGCGCAGTCTTTGTCCTTCAATCCGCACCGGCGTCCCGACAGGCACCCATTCAAATAGCTCCTCAATATCCTTATTGCGCAGCCGTATACAGCCATGGCTGGCAAAATTACCGATACTCCAGGGCTGATTGGTTCCATGAATGCCATACCCGCCCCAAGGAACATCCAATGCTAAATACCGGGTACCAAAGATATCGCCGGAACGATAAGATTTCCAAATAACAACCCAATCGCCAATGGGAGTTGGTGTGCTGCTTTTACCGACGGCAATTCGATATTTTTTGTAGACATTTCCATCATTGTTCAACTCAAGAATTCGCGCTGATGTTTTGATAACAATTGAAATTTTTCCATTCGGTTTTACTGTTGGCTGATTAGGAATTGCAGCCAGATTCATTTCATCCCAGTATTCTAATCCCAGCATGCTAACAAACAGGCTAAAAATCACAAAAAACATAATCGCATAATATTTTTTTGGACGGCTAAATCCAGCAAAGATCATACGCTCCCCCCCCCTTTAGGATGCTTATGATCATTTTTAAAATTTAGAACAGAAGCTTTTTGAAAAACGAATATCAGCATATTAAAAGAGGGCAGCTTCCAGCCAATTAAAAAGTCCCCTGCTAAATTGTTTAGCAGGGGGAGCGAAAGAATAAGCTAACGGCCTGATTCAGTAAGAAACTTCGTCATTAATGCACGAATATCCAATGCATCTTTCTTGGTTAACGCTTTGGCCAGTATGTCCTGAGCTGTAGTCATGGTAAGGTTCCTGATGACCGTCTTTACCCGCGGAATAGCCGGTGCACTCATACTGAGTTCATCAATTCCCATAGCGGTCAGTAAGGGCGTTGCCAAAGGATCGCCAGCCATTTCGCCACACATCCCTACCCAAATTCCCTGTTGATGGGCCGCTTGGATAATTCCTTGGATCAAATTTAAAACAGCCGGGTGAAAATGGCTATATAGACTGCTCACTGCAGCATTGCCTCGATCAACAGCTAATGTATATTGCACCAGATCATTAGTGCCAATACTAAAGAAATCACATTCTGCTGCCAATACCGGTGCCAAAACAGCTGCCGCCGGGGTTTCAATCATAATACCAAGCGGAATGTCTGATGAATATTCCACTCCCTGCTGCTCTAGTTCAGCCATGGCCTGCTGCAGATAGTTTCGCACCTGCACAATCTCTGAGGGACTAATAATCATTGGCAGCATAATGGCAACCTGCCCGTATACGCCTGCTCTTAGAATGGCTTTAAGTTGAGTCATAAAGAGCTCCGGCCGGGCTAAACTGATTCGAATGGCTCGAAACCCAAGAAAAGGGTTTTCCTCCTTGGCGATATTTAGATAAGACAGTGGTTTATCACCGCCAATATCCATGGTTCGAATAATACACAGTTTATCACGGCATTGTTCAACCACTTGACGATAAGCGGTAAATTGCTCGGCCTCATTCGGGGCAGCGTCACGCCCCATAAATAGAAACTCACTTCTAAACAATCCCACGCCTTCACAACCTTGACGAACAGCTCCATCCATATCTGACGGTCTGCCAATATTGGCAGCTAGCTGGATCTGATGCCCGTCTTGTGTTATAGCTGCCAGACCGGCTAGAAGCATATCCTGCTTGTCTTGTTCTGCTTGAGCATGAACTTTAACTTGATATTCAGCTAATACATCTGCCTTGGGGTTAACCAGTACTTGGCCAGTATAACCATCAACAATAACCCGAGTTCCATCCACGATAGCATCCACAGCCGAACCCAACCCCGAAACTGTTGGTATACCCTGAGCTTTTGCAATAATAATGGTGTGCGAAGTTGTACTGCCTTTACCCAAAATAATTCCGACAACCTGACCAGCCGGCATACCAGCTGCTGTCGACGGCTCAATTTCTTCTGCACATAATATCACTGGCTCAGTTCCGTAATCAAATTGCCCAATTCCAGTTAATATTCTTGCAATCCGCCGCCCTATATCCCGCAAATCGGCTGCTCGTTCTTTTAGGTAAGGATCATCCATTGCAGCAAATACCTCGGCATATTCATCAGCTGCCGCTAGAACGGCCTGGGGTGCTGCCAGCCCCTGTAAAATTTTTGTGTGAATGCTGGCTGCCAGCTCTGGATCAGCAGCCATAATCTGATGAGCATCCATAATTTCAGCCAATTCAGATTGATTGCCTTGCCGGGCATTGTCTGCCAGTTGCTTCAATTCAGCAATTGCAGCCTGCAACCCCTTTGCAAACTTGTCAGCCTCTTCCTGCACCAAGCCAGCACTATACGATTGTATGGCGCTGGTTAAGTCGGCAGCAAACACCTTGACCCGACCAATACCGATTCCAGAAACTACGCCCATCCCTTGCCATCTATCTGTCATAACAGCTAAACCTCGCCAAATTTGCTTTCAACCAAATGCCGCAAAGCATCAATGCAGGCTTGTTCATCTTCACCATCTACCTTTAAAGTAAACGACATGCCTGTGGAAAGACCCAATCCCATCACCGCCAGAATACTTTTAGCATCCGCAGTTTTACTCCCTGCAAGGATCTGCACTTTACTTTTAAACTGTGCGGCTTTTTGGACAAACTGCGCAGCAGGCCTGGCGTGCAACCCAGCATGGTTGGTCAGCGCCAATTCGATTTCAGTCATCATCATTCCTCCAATCAGTCTAACTATATTTCTAATACAACCTACGCAGCCTTGTTAAACGGCTCTACTCAGCGCAAATCTGGCTACTGTTTGCGCAGTTCACGTGCTCCCTCAGCAGTTGCAATAACACGACTAAGCGGTTGACCGACCGAAGCTTCGACCGTTGCAGCGATAGTGCCTTCCAATATAGGTGCATCAGCAATTGCGGCCACAATTTCCTGATCCTCCAACATCTCAATCGCCAACTCAGCGCTAAGTACCGCACTGCCCAAATCTACCATAACGGCAACTCCGTCTCCATCATTTGCCGTTATAATTGCTTCTTTGATCTTAATAGCATCAGTACCAATAGCCCCATCAACCAACCCACCAGCAGCAACAATACGCTGTGCAGCAGCAGCCATCTGCAGCGCCAATTCTCGAATGCCCTCCGCAACCTTAGTGCTATGGGAAACAATAACGATTCCGACCATCTGTCACCCCTCCTGCTCTTGGCCTTTAGCCAATTCAGTCAGTGCTGCCAACATGAGATAAGACGAGGTTGCCCCAGCATCCTGATGCCCTAAACTGCGCTCACCTAAATAGCTAGCCCGCCCTTTAGTGGCAATAATGGTTTTCGTATATTCCAGACCGGCTTGCGCTGCTGCTGTCGCCAGTTCCATACACTCAGCTAGTGATTTACCTGCTGCTAAGCCACCTTGGAATGCCTCATAAGCCGGTTCCAAGGCATCTAACATAGTTTTTTCTCCTTTGACTGCTTTACCGCGTTCTTTAATGCCACCAATGGCCGCAGCCAGCATTTGCCCGGCCTTGTCACTATTCAGCACTTGCTGTCCTTGAACTACACCGGCTGCCCGCATAAAGGCCGTACCATAAAGTGGTCCGGATGCTCCGCCCACTGTGGATATCAAGGTCATGCCGACCATTTTAAGAACAGCCCCAATGTCATCTGGCTTAGCTGTTGCAAGCTTAGTCCGAACGGCCTCAAAGCCTCTGGCCATATTGATACCATGATCGGCATCACCAATCGCTGCATCAATTTCAGTCAGTTTCTCCTTATTAGCGATAATGATATCTGCCAAAACTTCAATTGCTAGAATGACGTTTGCCATGAATAATCTTCCTTTCGTCTAATATTGTACCAAAGCAGGGGTATCGGCCGGCGCTAATAATAGTTCTTTCAGCTCAGCGTCTAACTTGAGAATGGTCACTGAAAAGCCTGCCATTTCAAGCGAAGTCATATAATTACCCACAAAAGTTTTAGTAATAACAACTTGCTGTTTTCCAAGAAGTTCTGCAACCTTGCGATTAATAATATACAATTCCATCGGTGGTGTACCGCCCAGGCCATTCACCATTACGGCAACTTCATCACCAGCTGCAAGTGGCAAATCTTTTAGAATTTTATCCACTAAATGTTCAGTTGTTTCATCAGCCGACCGGATTGCCTCACGATGAGTTCCTGGCTCGCCATGAATGCCCATTCCAATTTCCACTTCGTTTTCAGCTAATGTAAAGCTAGGCTTACCGGCTGCCGGTACAATGCATGGCGATAAGGCCATTCCCATAGAACGGACATTAGCGATAACTTTTTCTGCCACTCTCTGCACTTCTTCAAGCCCAGCACCAGTTTCAGCTTTAGCACCAGCAATTTTATGAACAAATACCGTACCGGCGATTCCCCGTCTTCCGGTAGTCCAAGTGCTGTTTTCTACTGCCACATCATCATTGACAACGACTTTAGCCACTTTTATGCCATCCGCATCCGCCATTTCAGCAGCCATTTCAAAATTCATAATATCGCCCGTATAGTTCTTGATAATGAGCAATACCCCTTGACCGCCATCTACTGCCCGTACAGCTTCATAGACTTGATCCGGTGTGGGGGAAGTAAATACAGCACCCGCTACGGCACCATCCAGCATCCCCTTACCTACATATCCTGCATGTGAAGGCTCATGCCCACTGCCACCGCCTGAAACCAAGCCTACCTTACCGGCAACTGGAGAATTTGCCCGGACTAACACATTAAACCCTTCTACTCGTTTTACGTATTGGGGATGAGCCAGCACTACCCCTTGCAGCATTTCTTCTACCACTTGTTCAGCATTGTTGATAATTTTTTTCACAATAATAGCCTCCTTCATCAGTTCGTGCCAAAATATTAATGCAAGAAGCGTGCCAATAAAAAAACCAACTGCACCAAAGTGTTTTTTTCTGGTGGGTTGGTCTAAAGTATCAATTTGCGTTTTCACCTTGGTTATTTTTACCATCATGTCATAATTTTCCCAAACTAACTGTCACACTTTTCCCAGGAAACAATTTTTGCAATACCATACTTTTGAGCTTTTGCCGCGACAGTCTTATGGGTTAACCCTAAGGCTTTACCAGCTGCATTATAACTGCCATAGCGAGCTAAAGCCATTTCGATAATTTGTTTCTCATATTCACTCCAAGGTAAAATTGCCATTTGTTCCACTAGCGGGAAGCGAGTACCGCCAGCTTGCTGCTGACAGATTTCACTTACACCAGCCGCCTCACGGATATAGCTAGGCAAATCCACAGGAGTCAGGCAGTCACTATCCGCTAACGTTACCATGCGTTCCACAACGTTTTCCAGTTCCCGAACATTGCCTGGCCAATGATAAGTCATGAGTCCCCGCAAGGCATCTCCGGTAATCGTTTTAGTCTGTATTTCATCCTGATTGGTAAATCTCGTTAAAAAATGTTCAACCAGGATGGGAATATCACTAATCCGATCTCGCAGCGGCGGCAGCAGAATGGGTATAACATTCAAACGGTAATATAAGTCTTCCCGAAATTGCTCATCACTGGTCATCTGTTCTAAGTTACGGCTTGTAGCAGCAATAATGCGAACATCGACCTTAATAACGGATTCGCCGCCCACGCGGGAAAACTCGCGCTGCTGCAATACTCGTAACAGCTTGGCTTGCATACTTTTGCTCAGTTCGCCAATCTCATCTAGAAAAATCGTCCCCTTATCGGCCAAGCTGAATTTACCTGGTTTTTGCCTAATGGCGCCTGTAAATGCCCCTTTCTCATGACCAAACAATTCACTTTCCAGCAAATTTTCAGGAATAGCGGCACAATTGATGCGAATAAACGGTCCGGCAGCCCGCTTGCTGGCATAATGAATTCCTTCAGCAACTAATTCCTTGCCAGTGCCACTCTCACCCCTGATTAAGACCGTTGCACTGCTCTCTGCTGCCTTGGCCGCAATAGCTAAAGCCTCACGGGTTTTACCACTTTGACCAACAAAATTACAAAAAGCCGGTCCTGGCTTTTGCGCCCGCCGCAGCTCTTGTTCCAAATACTCAGCCTTGGCTGCAACCTTACTTAACTTATCCATAAGTTTCGGTACTTCACTCACATTTTTAACAACCGATACCGCTCCGGTAATCTCACCATCGACAATAATGGGACTCACATTGGCAATTAGTGTAACGCCTTCCTGTTTTACGGCAATAGCTCCCATCATGGATTGACCGGTGCTTAACACCATACTGCGGGCTCCTTTGGGCGAGGTCTCGAGGATATTCTGATTGATGAGCTGCTCCCGTGTTTGTCCAGTCAGTTGTACATAAGCTGGATTAACATAAGTAATACAACCCGTTTGGTCAACAACACAAATTCCATCCTGAACTGACTCCAGAACCAACTGCAAACGTTCCTTCAGTTCTTTCACGGCTTTCAGCTCGCCAATGACGGCTTCCAGGGCCGAGATATCTTCAAATATCGCCATGGCTCCATAGACGACGCCATCAGCAATTAAAGGTGTTCGATTGGTGATGATACTCGAAGCACCAATCACTTGTCGGCACCCTAATTCGGCTAGACGATTTTGGGCTACAATATGCAGTCGTGAGCCGGGAATAACTTCCTGAGCCTTCTGACCGATCACCGCACTGGCTGATAAACCCATAATTCTTTCAGCCGCAGGATTAAAGACTGTAATGGTATCATTGGCATCTGTAACAATAAGGCCATTGGCCATACTAACAAAAATCAAACCGGCTGTAACAGCATTATCTTGTAATAACGTATCCACTTGACTAATGACTTTTGCATCAGCTAACGGAAAATCACTTTCAACAAAAGCTACCATCTCAGCAACAGCCTGCTCAGCACTCTGTCCGGTTGCTTCAACCACCAGAATGTCTCCCCGCTTCACTCGCAGGCCTACTAACGGCATCAAACTGATAGCAGGAATAGCCGCACGCCCCGCCTGCCGGAAAAACAATTTGATCTGCCACTTCATTTCAAGCTCATAGGCTTTTTGCACAATCATCGCTGCTACCCGGGCATGCAGACCATTGGCATGAGTAATGACCGCCTGTTGTTTTATGTACAAGCCGCTCACCTCTAATTTTGCGATAATGGCTACTCAATTCGCCCTAAGCTCTCCAATTACCTTTTTATAGCACTATTCCCCAAAGGAATCAGGCAGTCAATCACCTGCTGATTGACTGCCTGATTCCTCTCGGATTTAAATGACCAGAGTAAAATTAAGTTAACTACAGGATGCCTGCCTGGGCGTCACTGGAAAAAGCCATTGAAGCGCATAGGGAAACCGGCGCAGAAAAGCTGATTGTTCGTGATTTGCGCCTTCTTCAATGAGTAATCGGCAGTTTTGAACAGTAAATCCCTTATCAAGCAAAATATCATAAGCGGTTTTATTCTTATCCACCATATTCTTCTGAATACTATTTTTTTTAAGTCCTTCTAAGGCTCCCACATCCATATACAGCCTGTGTCCATTCACCTCAAGCTTAGCGGTTTGCATAAATTCGATAAATCCTTCATACCAAAAGGACCCTGAAATGACAGCAATCCTGCCAAAAACTTCAGGATACAAATAGGCTGCATACATGGAGATCAAACCACCGAAAGAAGCACCAGCAATACCTGTATGTTCAGTACTGCGCAGCGTCCGGTAGGTTGTATCAATATATGGCTTTAAGCCGTTTACCAAGAAAGAAAGATAGTCTGCTCCCTGCCCGCCATAATCAGGATTGGAAGCCTTTAGCGCTCTGGCCTGCCAGGGCGTATACTCATTATTGCGGTTGTCTGGTTTAATCCCGATAAGAATCACTTCTCGCAACTCTTTACGCCTGCTCATTTGTTCTAAGGCAGTAAGTTGATTGCGAAATAAGTCTCCCTCATCCTGAATATAGACAACTGGAAAATGCTCAAGATGCTGATTGTAGGAAGATGGCAAATAGATCAGTAATTCTCGATTCATAAAAACTGAATGAATCAGTCTCCCCTTCATGCTACACCTCCTGCCGATAGATCCCCTGAAACGTTATCGTAGCTAAAACAAATAGGAGTGCCATCCCGGGGATCTGCCATAACTCTGGCCTCAATTTGAAACACTTGTCGTAAGACTTCTGGAGTAATAATTTCCTGTGGACAGCCTGACGCAATAATTTTCCCACCTTTCATTGCAACAATCTGATGAGAAAATCGCGCTGCATGATTAATGTCATGCAATACCATGATAATGGTGCATTGCAGCTCCTGATTTAATTGCCGGACGATATTCAACACTTCCAGCTGATGAACCATATCTAAATAAGTGGTTGGCTCATCCAACAGCAAAATTGAAGTTTGTTGAGCCAATGCCATAGCCAGCCAGACCTTTTGCCGTTCACCGCCAGACAAGCTGCCTAATTGCCGGTAGCGAAAATTGGTAATCTTAGCTGTTTTGATAGCCCATTCAATAGCAGCCGCATCAGCAGCTGTAGGTTGCTGAACTTGGCGCAAATGGGGAAAACGGCCATAAGCCACCAGTTCCTCAACCTTTAATTCATTAGGAGCCACCGGATTTTGCGGTAACAGGGCTAGTTTACGGGCAATCTCGCGAGTGTCAAGACTTCGCATGTCTTCATCATATAAATATACACTGCCGGATCGTTGCCGGATGATGCGTCCCATTGTTTTTAATAAAGTTGACTTACCACAACCATTTGGCCCAATAATCGTTGTAATTTTTCCAGTTTGAACGGCAAAATCCAGTTCCTGAAAAACAATATTCCGCTCATAGCCTACCTGCAGTTTTTCTACTCTTAAGTTGCTCATAATGATTCATCCACCTCGTCTAAGCTTTACTTCTGAATAATAAGTAAATGAAATAAGGCACCCCAATTAACGCAACGACAACTCCTGCCGCAATTTCAACCGGTGCGAAAAGATTTTTGGCAACAAAATCAGCCAAAATAACCAGCAGCATGCCTAACAGCCCACAGAACGGAATAATCCGGTCATGGCGCATGCCGACCAGACTTCTGGCCAAATGGGGTACAATCAATCCAACAAAGCCAATACTTCCAGCCACCGCTACACACACACTAACCAAACCGGTACTGCAAAGCAATAGCAAGCCTTGTTCTTTTTCCACCTGAACTCCCAGACTGCGTACAGTGCTTTCTTCCAATTGAAATAAGTCCAGAATGGAAGTTTT